>JAYRNY010000181.1:0-3213 GCA_041911975.1 bacterium
TGGAATGGGTATCCGGATCGTTAGGCGCCAGCGAAACGGCAATACGAGCCTCAGCCAGCGCCTCTTTCAGGCGTTTCAAATGAGCCAGCCCATAAGCCAGACCGGCATGCCCTTCGGAATAGCGCGGATCCAGGTCTGTCGCCCGGATAAACTGATTCACCGCCAGGTCCCACTTGCCCATATTGCCGAGCGCCAAGCCGCACCGGGCGTGAACAACGGCATCTTTGTCGTTCATAGCCAGCGCCTTCTTGTACTCCGCCAGGGACTCCTCGGGCTGCCGCGACGAGGCATAGGCTTGCGCCATGATCAGGTGAGGAATCACCGACTTCGGGTCCATCAATATGGCGCGACGGCTCTCATCAATTGCCGTTCGATACATTTGCTTCATCCGGTAGCACTCCGCCAGGTATGCCTGAGCAAGAGCATTGCCCGGACTGGCTTTTAGCGTTCGCTTGTACTCCACAAGAGCAGCCTCATGCCTTCCGAGCATCCGCAAGGTTTCACCTTTGATGAAGTGCACGTCCCCGGCATTCGGGCGCAGTGCTTCAGCTTTTTCGAATTCCTTTAGCGCTTCCTCGAAATCGGACATCGCCATAAGCACCTTGCCCGCCATGAAGTGCGCCTTGTAGTTGTCCGGGTCAGTCTTTATGCACGTTTCATACTCCAAGAGCGCATTGGTATAGTCGCGCCTGGCGAAGAATGCATCGCCATACTTCATGTGCTTGTCGACTTTTCGCGCCTTGTTAATAGGCAAGGTCGTGTCTTCAGCCTTGATTTGCCCGCTTTCCTGCGTGAGGTCGTTTAGAACATCTTCCAACGGATTGGCGACAGCTTCTCTTTCCTTTCCATCGCCGGGTGGCTTGGCGCCAGGGTTTTTGCCCGCTCCAGCCTTGCCGCTCTCGCCCGCAGTTCCAGCTTTCCCACCAGCTTTCTTGCTGGAGCCGGCAGCGGAATCGCCCGGTACAGCGGTGTCTTCAGGATCTATGGGCTCGCCTGAAAAAACTTCCGAATCTTCCTTTTTCGGCTTTGGTGTTCCGTTCAAATACTCGCCCAGTTTGAGAAAACGGAATGCACATGCCGGCTGGGGCGCGGGAAACAAAACCAGCGTTGCAACCACCGGCACTGTGAGTGCCAGCAATCCTGCTTTCCGAATGAGATGAATTGTCGAATTTGGCAAACGTTAGTCTTTGGAATGGGTCAGGAAAAGACTTGAAGGCTCTTAATCCTGTCTATTCTAAACGTTCTTTCCGCATCTACTTGATGACAGAACGCGGTTAGGTAATGATTTCCGCGGTTTTCAAGCACCGCAATAGGCGTGATGAGACGCCCATAGCGAGGCGGGGCGCCATTTCCAAGATAAATCATTTTCAGCTGCTGCTTGCCATCAATTGCAGCTTTAATGACGTTTACGTGCACAGCCACCTCGCCGGTCGGCTCGACTGCGCTTTCCTGCTCGTTGAGCGTCATCAGGCAATTGAGGTCCTGGAGGTCCTCTAGCGTAGTGAAATCCGGATTGGCAGCGATAATCTTGCCGAAGATGTGGCGAACGTGATGGCTGTCGGCGAGGGCTCTGTGGTAGTCGCCATCAACGATTTCGAAGTGCTGGGCTAGAGTCTTGAGCTTGTAATCCATCACGCCATCAACCAGCGCACGCGACAGATTGAGCGTGTCGAGCACGGTCACAGGCGGCACGTCAATACCCAGACGTCCAATCGCCACTTTGAGAAAGCCGACATCGAAGGGCGCGTTATGCGCCACGAGCACGCAAGGTCTCGCACCGATGAATTCGAGAAACTGCGGAATCACTTCCTTATTGGTCAGCGCATCCCTGACCATTTCGTCGGTGATGCCGTGGATGCGGGTCACTTCCGCAGGAATTTCGCATTCAGGATTGATGAGCTGGGAAAAAATCTCCATCTCGCCCCCGGACAGCCGGAAGCGGACAGCCGACAGTTCGACAAGTTTGCAGGCAATTGCCGAAAGACCTGTTGTTTCAACGTCGAACGCGATGAAGTCCAGGTCGCTAAGAAGAGTCCGGGCGGCTGCGGTGGGGGGGCTTGGCTCAGAAATTCTAGTAAGCGAGTCTACCACTTAGGATCACCCCGGCACGAAAGATATGTAAGAACTCGATTGTCGCACTAGAAAGTCGCGCGCCATTTTAAATCTCTGCCATTACGCGATTAATTCCTGCAAAAAATCCAGGACCATCTCCGGCAGAGAGTCAAAAGCATATGCGACAGATACAATGTCTTTTAACCTCGGTATTCGTCTTTCCTTCAAACTCGATAAGATTGAATTGGATCCACGGCAGTTAAATACATGCACTGCGCCAAGCTCAGGTAACTCTCAACGCATGAACCAAGTTCAAAGAAGAAGAATCACGGCAGCTTCGATGATGCTTTTTGCGGCATCGCAATTCTGTGCAGGTGCGGCATTTTCATTCGGCAGCGACGACGCGGGAAACATCCACGAGCAGCTCACGCAAGAAGCGCTCAATGGCACCATATGCGATGCCAATTTGAAACTCATCCTCAAGGGCGTGAGCGCAGCGGACGTCGCCGGTGCCGAGGGTGCCAACGACCCGCGCCGCCATTTCAAAACCGGCGAGCTGACCAAATGCCTCGCTGTGGTAGACCGGGAAAAACGAAAGTTAATCAACTACTCGCACAACGCCGACACCGACGAGAAGTCGCGTGCCCGTGTTCTTTTCATATTCGGTCAGGTGCTGCACACATTGCAGGATTTCTACAGCCGTTCCAACTACATCGAACTGCGCGAGCACCAATTCAAAGACGACCTCTTTTCCATGGATCTCGCCGATTGGACCGAATTGCAGCAAGCCGAATCCAAAGTCGGGACTCTGCTCAAGTACGAGGGTTTCGACAAGAGCACGCCCAAATCGGAAGAGGGCAAAAAATCGATCGCCGGCACGACCTATTTCAAGGTCGCACGAGAGCTGGCGTTGAGAGAAACCCAGCGACAGTGGAACTTGATGGAAACTCTCATCCGCAACAAAGCAGAAAAGCGCGCAACAGAAGTTATCTCAGCGATCACGCAGGCACCCTGCTCCGTCAAAGTCGCCAATGAAATTCTGAACGACGAGAAGCCGGAGCTGGTCCCGGATCTTTAGTCCGTAGGTATGGCCAGCTAACCGCCCACAACAAGCTTGCAGATACCAAAGCTTGACACGCATACAAATGTATGTATAATTAA
>JAYRNY010000182.1:0-4036 GCA_041911975.1 bacterium
AAAAGGTATGTTCCGATGCTAGAAAAAGCGATTCCCACAGTAGTTGAAGACGTCCCAGCAGCAGTAAAAGTAGCCGAGAAATTTGCCGCCGGTGATTACGCCGCTGTGGCAGCTCGAATGGATGAGTTCGTTCAGCCATTGTCCAGATTGTCTGAGGAGGCCTTTCAGTCTATGCGCTCATTGATTGCCGACGGCGCTAAGGGTCTGAAACCAATCGAAGGCAATCAAATGTCCGGAAGCGTTGGTGTTTTGAACGATTCTATTGTGGCGCATTTTCCCTTTCACTCGACCATTCAACAGACAGGCGACCACATAAGACTGCTTGCTCACGACGGCGCGAGATTGGAACTTACACCTAATAGCATGAAGATGGAATTGATTGATGGAACAATCATCAATCAAGAGGGTCGTGCCATTTCAACGAAGCTGCCCGGCGGTGATATCGTGCGCCAGCAGTGGGTCGGTGACGATCATGTCGTGACTACGCTGAACGGAAAGGAACTGCTCGATAGGGCTGGACGCAGTCTGCCGGATGGCGCTCACATGAGCAATTCTGAAAGGCATGCGGCGAGCATATTTTTGAAAGACGGCACTTATCTGGGAAACAACAGCTATGGCATTAGCGTGTATCGAGGTGTCAATCCTGCCAGCCACTGGGCGGGCGGGCAAGCGCCGATAACAATAGAGACAAGATATAGAAGCGGTGTGCCGGGACTTACTTTGCACAATTCTGCCGAAGAAAACATGTTTTCCTCGAGTTTCTTGTCGGCAACAGCCAAGCATGGGGCATCAGCGCAAGCCGGCCGTGCCTTCAAATGGTTGAGCGACCTGGTGAAAGGCAGCTAGGTGAGAGGCAGCGTGAAGTGAAACTGCGTTCCTTCACCTAACTTGCTGGTCACCCAGATTTTGCCGCCGTGCAAGGTCACCAGTTCTTTGCACACTGTTAAACCCAAACCGGTGCCGACATTTGAATGCTCTGCATCGGTTTGATAGTACGGATCGAACAGGTGAGGAAGATTCTCATCGGCTATCCCCGGACCATTATCGGAAACTTCCAGGGTGGCATATCCATCGTTGCTTGAGCATGAAAGCGATATCGCACTGTTTTCCGGGCAGTATTTAATCGCATTGCTGAGCAAATTGACGAGCACGCGGGAAATCTTTTCTTCGTCTGCATCCACGCTCACATTGCCATCTTTAATTGCAATCTCGATTTTTTTCTTGACAGCATTCGGCAAGACCAGCTCGCGACTCTGGTTGAACAGGTTCTCCACTTCGACTTTCTTGCAGCTCAAAGAAAGTTTGCCTGCCTGCATCTTGTCGTGATCGAGCATATTGTCGACCAGTGTTCGCATTTGCTGAGTGTTTCTGGTCGCCAGCTCGACCATGTTGTTGCCCTGATCGCCGAGTTCTCCGTAATAACCCATGCTCAGCATTTCAAGGACGTTTCCCACAGCGTTCAATGGAGAGCGCAGGTCGTGCGTCATCATGGCGACGAGAGCTTTCTGCATTTCTTCTGCACGTTTGCGCTCCGTGATATTGTGCACGACCGCAAAAATAGTTCCTTCCACCTTGCTGAATCGCATCGACCAGAGCGAATGGACAATCTGTTTTTTACTATCTATCAAATCTATTTCCAGCGATTCGACCGGATTTTGCGATTGCACTTCGGCAATTGCCTTTTCCATGGCGGGCCAGCTTTCCGGCTGGACAAACTCGCTCAACCGGCGCCCGATTATGTCTGAAAGCGGCTGGTCGAGGATCTTTTCGGAGGCTGGATTGGCGGAGACAAATTGCAGGTTCTTATTGATAGAGCAGATCATGTCCACAGCATTCTCTGTGGCGGCACGCTCCTTGCGCGATGCTTCGTTCAGCAAATCTGCCATGTTGTGAAAACTCGAATCTAATACAGATAGTTCATCACTTCCCTTTATATGTGGCAGAAGTTCTTTGCCGATGCCCAGGCGAGTAGTGTTTTCCACAAGTCTGTCCAATCGCTTTTTGATTTCTACTGCAATGAAAAGCGAAATCAAAATTGCGCAAGTAATGTCGAATACAGCAAATCCCATAAGCAAATCACGCGAATACTGCCGCAATTCGGCTTGCGCGCGCGGGCTCTGATCGGAGATTGAGAGCTCCTTTTCGTTCATGGCGATAAGTTTCTTGGACATCGCGCCCTTAACTGACACGCGCAGGCGGTGCCACAGTTCTTTCCTGTCATCGTGTGCAATCGAGCCGCTTATGTTAGACGCCAGCAATTCTTTGAATATCCAACCGGACTCGCCGGCCGATTTTTTTGCGGCAGCGACTATTGCCAGTTTTTCCGGATCGTCTTCAACCAGTTTTTCCAGGCGCTTGAAGTCTTCAACGATGCCTTTGATGCTGTTTTTCAGCGAGAGTATAGTATCGACTCCAGCCTGCTCTCCTACGCCGGTAATTGATGCAATATCAGCCATGTCGCGCACGAGGTTGTTGACCTCGGTGCTTATCCTGCGTGCCTTGTCGGCGCGTGCGGCATCCGCTTCGGCTTTCTTCTCAATCTCTGAAAGTTGAAAAATCAAGATTAACTGCGCCGCCAGAGGGACGAGCACAAGGAGGAGCAGTTTTAGCGAGAAACGCAAGTTTTTTGGCTGGTATGTGGTGGAGGGAAACGGACAAAGCAAGCAAGAAGAAGAACACTCAAATTGTACTTCTCATGAGGTATAAAACAAATAGGTGATTGAATCTCTATGCTCGCTTTCTAAAAACCAGATGTTTCTCGGCAACCCCGTTCTTCATCCACAAACAATCTTTCTCTCGTTAGCGGCGTTTTTTTTCATCGTCGCGCGTCCGTCTTTTGCGGGTGAGAAGGTTTCGGAGGTTTTTGTCATCAAGCAAAACTCGCGCCAGGGCGGACTGGAGACGCTGTACTTGTCGAATAACGCGATGCGCCTGGTGCAGGAGAATGCCGGGCGGATAACTATCGCATCTGCTCCGAAATGGAATGCAGTTGTGCTCAATCCGTCCAATCGCACCTATTTTGATTCGAATAACAACACTCAGTCCATGCTGATGCAGCGCTACATGATCCTTGAAGGCGGGGATCTGAGCAAGTGCAAGTGGCACCCTGTGGAGAAAGCAAAGATAGGCTCCATTGACGCGGAGCGTCTTGTCGATGCCAATTGTTCAGCGAAGAAATATGATATCGGCTGTGAATTAGTACCGGAAGAGCTCAAGATAAGCGGGTTCTGGGTGGCGTCGAATTTGCAGATCCCGTCGGCTGCAGCAAACCTGATGGCTCGCGTACGTGGCTGTCCGCCTGTTGGAAAGCTTCCTTTGCGCTTTATCCATATAACGAAAAACAAGAATAGAACGGTGGTTGTTGACACGCTTTCCTGCCAGAGAAAAATGATGCCGATGACGGTCATGAGCATTCCGCCAGGATACAAGCGCACTTTGACGGAATATGACGGCGGGCTGAAGGAGAGCGGGTTGCTGGATGAGCTTGCGCCACTAAGCGGTAAGAAGGTCCGCTAGAAAGTCCGAAAAATCGCCTGCCACGTTAGTGCCACGCAACGGAATGTATTGTTTGACCGTCCACCCGCTATCTCTGCGCCTGCGCACTCGGCCGGTAGACATTACTACATTTCGAAACTCAAGTGTTTCTACGGGGTAATTCCGATGAACAACGTACGCGATTGTACTGATGGAAGAGAACGGGCCGGTGCCGCTGCGACAACAGACTTTGCGGCACAATGCTGGGATAAGACAAATTGGCAAGGAAATAACAAGCGCACAGACGACAGCAAACTTACTACGATCGACATGGGCTTTAACGACATATACAACACCAACCGTGGCAACCATGAACTCAACCACGGCAATGACAGTTTGCAGAATGCGGAAGACAAGATCAACAAAGTAGTTGATAAGTTGATAGATGGAAGCTGTGACACCAAATCATTGGTGAAAATGTTGAACAAGAGCGATAAATCGCTTGATGGTGCAACCGATGACTATATGGGCGCGATCAGGCATTTGGGAGCATCTGCGACAA
>JAYRNY010000183.1:0-2647 GCA_041911975.1 bacterium
CAAAAGTGGTTAGAGCAGATCAAGCAAAACGCATCGTCGTGGCGGAGATACAAAAGGGTGGGCGCGCCGAGATATTGAGTGGCTATCAGCTCTGGTTGCGCATCGGTCAACAGTTGGGCTGGGATAAAGCACCAGGCACGCGCTACGAAGTAAAGAAAACCGGCTCGGGTTATGTCATAAAATCAAGCGGCGGCGGTCATGGCGTGGGCTTTTGTCAGTGGGGCGCGCAGGGGCTGGCCAGGCAAAACAAGTCTTACACCGAGATACTCCAGTACTATTTCCCCGGCACGACGGTGGAAAAGCACTAAACTGTGCCGATCCGTTGATCTAGGCGCCGTACCCGGCGCCCCTACAGAAGGACGGTAAAACTGCATTTTCGACATGAAAAGCAGGGCATGTTCTGTTAGATTATCTGCTTGCGCTATGTTTCGGCTTTAGAGAAGGAACCGACCAATGCAGTCAAGAGTTCGTAAGCTCGCATCCCACAAGGCAGATCAGTTTCAAGAGTCAGTAATACGAGAGATGTCCCGGCTGGCAGCCCGCTACAAGGCGACCAATCTGGCTCAGGGCTTGCCCGACTTTCCCTGCCCGGAAGAGCTGAAGCATGCGGCACAAGAGGCGCTTTTCGACGACGTCAACCAGTATGCCATCACCTGGGGCGATAAACCATTGCGCGACGCCCTCGCCGAAAAGCATGCTCGCACGACCGGTTTAAAAGTGGATCCCGAGACGCAAATTACCGTCGCCTGCGGCGCCACCGAAGCCATGGTTGCCACCATGCTGGCCCTTGTCGATGCTGATGACGAAGTCATCGTCTTCGAACCGTTCTACGAAAACTACGGACCGGATGCCATCTTATGTGGTGGCAAGCCCCGTTATGTATCAATGCATCCGCCCGACTGGACATTTGATGTAAAAGAGCTGGAGAAGGCGTTCAACGACAAGACGCGCGCGATCATTCTCAATACTCCGCACAATCCTACAGGCAAAGTTTTCACCAGAGAAGAAATGACCGAGATTGCGCGGCTCTGCCAGAAGTGGGGCGTACTCTGCTTCACCGACGAAATTTACGAGCACATTCTTTATGACGGGCACAAGCATGTAGCCATTGCCTCGCTTCCCGGAATGGAAGATCTGACTGTGACCATCAACAGCCTGTCGAAAACATACAGCGTCACAGGCTGGCGGGTGGGCTGGGCAATCGCGCCTGCGGAGCTGACTTTGCCCATTCGCAAAGTGCATGATTTCCTGACCGTCGGATCGCCTGCGCCGCTGCAAAGAGCCGGTGTCACAGCCATAAAAATGGGTCAGAAATACTATGACGAGCTGGCGACGGAATACAACGATCGCCGCGCCTACATGCTGGAAACACTGGACATGTGCGGCATCAAGTATTACAAACCGCAAGGCGCTTATTACGTCTTCAGCGATATCAGCGAGTGGGGATACGGCACTGACATGCAGTTCACCGAATACCTGGTCAAAGAGATTGGTGTGGCAGTCGTGCCGGGGGCCAGCTTCTTCGGACCGTCGGAATTGGCGCGCCGATATGTGCGCTTCTGCTTCAGCCGCAGAGAAGAAACACTTGTCGCTGCACGTGAAAAACTCTTGAAGCTCAAGAAAAAAGCGTAGTTGCCAGTTTCAGCTAATTCCGCGTGTTTACGGTCATGGTCATTTCAACTCGTCTAAACGATGCCGAGAATGAAGAGGATCTGGAAGATGCCGGACACGACAATGAGCATGCCTGCGGGCATGAATTTCTTTGTCTTTGCGATACGCATCGCGAACACGCCATCAAGGAAGCATGCCAGCACAAAAGCCGCAATCAGAGCCATTTTTGCGTCGCTGTAGCTCCAGGCAAAACAACCGCCAAGAGCTGCCGCGCTGGCGGCTCCGGCGGTAAGTGACGCCTTGCTCTTTCCTTTTACAAAGCCCATGATGCCGCCCAGCAGCATAAACACAGCATAGACTGGAATGGCGTATTGAGCAATCTCGTGCATCTCTTTTCCCCTATATGGTGGCAAAGATTATTGCACGGCTTCAAACGCCAGGCTTTAGCTGCTCTTAACCGCTTTTGCCGGCGCGGGCCGGCGCCGTCTCCTGCCGCTTTTCGCCGGCAAGCTCCAGCTCGCGGTCGTCTTCTGTTTCAAACTTCAGGTCTTCACCGTCTTCGTATCGCTTGGCTGTCCATGTTCCACTGATATCGCCGGCTATTTTCCACCTGCCCATGAGTGTTTTGCCGTCTTCACTCATGGTTCCCTGATAGTGGACGGCGTGGTGTGCTCCAGTCTGGTACACCTTGACGAATTTGATTAGAGGAAAGCTGAACTTGCCGCCGACTGCAGCTTCGCCCAGCCTGCCGTCGTCAAGTATATTGCCTTCGATAATGCCGTCTACGTCTATGAACACAGCTTCGAAGCCATGCGCTTCGCTCACGCCGGGATAGTAATAGCGCCCGCGCCAGCTGCCTTGAATACTGTGGCTGTTTACCATAATGTCGAATATTTGCCCAGCTGCAGCTTGCCTTAATCTTTGGAAAAGCCCCTAGTCTTTCTTGATGGCAAACTTGTCGATCACCTTTCCTGAGTCGGAAACTTGGCTGACAGTTAATTTGCCGCCGTCTACTTTGCACACGGTGTATGAATGA
>JAYRNY010000184.1:0-9680 GCA_041911975.1 bacterium
ATGTTTTCCTACGATAGTTCCTGTTGATCCCTCCTGGATCTGTTGCGCAACGTTAAAATCAATCAGCCTGAGCTTCCCTTTCCAGTCAAGTATCAAATTGTCCGGAGTGAAGTCTCGATGAACAATTGAATGAGAGTGAAGCGCACGAAGCAAATTGCACATCTGCAATGCCAGATCGTGGGCTTTTTCCTCAGTCATAGCACCGTCTCGCGCTATCAAATCTCTGAGAGTACACCCGTCTATATGTTCGAGCACAAGGTAGGCGCGATGATCTTCAATGAAGTAGTCAATCAATTTTACGACTCCATCATGTTTGATTGACTTCAGCATCTTCGCTTCTTGTTCAAATCGCTCGAACGCTTTGCGCCTTACACCGTCCTCGACAAACACAGGCAAAATTGTTTCCTTTAGCACGACGGTTTCCGAGGTTTTCTCTTCCAGACTTCGGCAAAGGTATGCTGTTCCTTGCCCACCTATACCAAGCGTTCGCAAGACCTCAAATCTTTCTTCTCCGATTGTCTTGCCGGGTTCGAGAGGATCAAGAGTTTTCCTTTCCGGAGCCTGATTCAGCGACTGCAACCAGAGTTCTGTATAACTGCGTTCTGCTTTTGGCAGCATTGACTGAGAAAGCTCCGGTTCGATTTCGCAGCCGGTCATTTTCTGTTCCATTCTCTTCAAGAGTCTGCTCCTATCCTCTGGAGTAAGAAAGGACAGGTTGATATCGAAATTGGTGCCATCAACTTTCTTAAAGCGGACCGCCCAAGTCTCAACACCGCCAGGCTTGTGCAAGGCTGCTTGCCTGACGTCCTGCCAATCTACTTCAGCAAGTGAAAATGTAGTACCAAAGAAAAGCAATTGAAGCTTTATGCCTCTATCGTCTGCGAACAGCAAATTCGGTTTTACCGAAATCCTATAGAGGTAAACAATCAGTGCGGCCAGCAATGCCCAAGCAATATACATCGCGGCAGGATCCGCATTTGCGCTGATGGCAGCTTTCGCGGATTCTTCAACAGCGGACAAGAAGTAATCCTGCATGCCGAGCAAGGTCCTGCCTATGAAGGCATTAAGATTCAAGCGTTGCAACTGTTCAAAGCTAGCGGCATGTAGGCAAGCATAGAGCGTGGATACACTGATGATCCAGACTGGAGACAAGACCGCACAGAGCAACATGGGACCCATGCGTACCCATTTAATTGCCGAAAGGCGAAATGCATCCAAACTGTCTTCCACAATCTGTTGTGAGTGGTACGGTACTACCAGTCTTTCTTTTGTCTCCACTTTTGGTCGAGGGGCAACTCGAGTGCATTTGATAAGGGTAGGAACTACCGAAGCAGTCTTTAGATTGGAATTGCATGCCTGCAAATGTTTCAACAATGTTTCTGCATCATTGTGAGAGATCCCTTGCATGTTCAACTTGATTGACTTACCGGACTGCATTGTAAGAACCAGCGCTTTCGGAATCAGACTGCGCTTTCTGTAGGTCAAATCAACACTGATAATCTCATCAATACGATAGGTTCGAAAACCAAAATACAGATACGTGTCATCAAGTCGAATCTTGAGTTTCAGCAATCCGTCGAAAAAGTAATTAAGTCCCAGAACCAATATCAAACCCAAACCAATCTGGTTTGCTACCGGGCCCATAGAACGACAGATGAAGCCTATAAACGGAACAATCGGCACAGCCCATAGTGGCACCAAGACTACGGCTTTCAAAAGCAGAAGTGTCATCAGCTCCGGATCAAAATAGTCAATCGTCTTGACTTGCGAAGCTTTACGACTAGTCGGATATTGGGCTGACACTACCAGAACCCTTGCCTATAATCAAAGTAATCAGGCTTACCATCCATCCAGTCATTGATGTAGTTGTGCATTCTTTTGAATCGCTGGGCTTCTACAATTTGGTATAACGGTCCAGGAAGGCTAACATTCATTCCTCCATCCAGAGTCCCGCTGGCGTAGCCAAATTCCAATCCGGGCAAGAACCTTCCTTGGGCATCAATCACACGCCACCGGTCTTTCACATACACCAGTGCATGTCCATTAACAAAGGCTGTTCCGACATCGAATTGCGGCTTAATTGCAAACTGTCCACGCTTATCGACATATCCGACTTTCTTATCCACGACAATGGCCCCAAGTCCGTCAGAGAACCACTTTCCACCATCGTCTGCAATAATTCCGTCAAAACTCGGACTGGGCACCAATTTTCCAGTTCGCTCAATAAGGCTCCACTTGCTGCCTTTCTTCACAGCAATAAGATCGGCAAACGGAGTTACGGAATCAAACGCTGGTTCAATAAAGAACTGGTCCTTCCCTGCAGCGATAAATCCATATTTCCCATTTGAACTGACAGCAGCGACCCCGTCGCTGAACGACGAGATATCTTCATACTTTGGTTCAATTAACACCTTACCATCACGAGTCACTACGCCACACAAATCTTTCTGACGCGATTCCAGCACGTCTACTTTGTATTGGCGTTCCCAATACCGTGGATCGCCCAAAACATTGGAAGGAATACGTGTAGGAGAAGGGGCGAAGAAGGGTCGTAGGCTCGAGTAAATTGGCGGCAAGATCCATTTTCCATCTAGATTTACGATGCCGGATCGATAGCGCGCTGTTTCGGCAATCAAGGCATTCTGTAGCCAGGCGACACGCATATATTCAGGTTTCAAAATCTCACGCCCACTTCTGTCAATCAGACCATAGAACTTGTCGCGCTTCACAATCGCGTGACCAAACTGGAACATATAGGCGTCGGTGTATTTGGGCGCAATGAGCAGCTTTCCGTCTCCGTCTATATAACCCCATTTATCTTTCTTATCGAATCCGACCTTCACGTTCACGCGACCCTGCTGATAAGTTCCGCAGGCGGAAAACTGCGGTGGTACGACTACCTTTCCTCCCTTATCTACAAAACCGATTAGTTTGCCTTTCCACCCGGACTGCGTGACCGGCAATAAATCCGGTGTCGCGCCACTTATCGAGGTGTGCCTGTCGTAGGAAAGGGACGGTGGCAACTCTGGCAATGGATTGGTGAATGTAAGATGCATGTCTGCATCAAGAGTTGCTTCACGTTCAATTAGATGGCTCAGATCAACAGTGCTAAGGGCAAGCAACACCAACGACAAACAAAAACAAGTGGCAATGATCAATCGATGCCGTTTGAGACCGCGAGTCGAAGCTTGCTCGATGCTGTAGCCCTGTCCTTGTCCCAGAGGACGAGCCTCGGAAACCGGAACGGCTGATTCACCCTGTGGTCTATCAGAGATTTCCGCTCGTGGACTCTTAGCATCGACTTCAGTCTCTCCTGACTCATCATTCTCAGGTTGAGATTCATTTGTCTCACCAGGATGATTATCTAATTCAGCTTTTTGCGTTTCTTCCGCGCCATTCGCCGATGCAGAAGTGGCATCACTTCTATTCGCAGATGCGCCGCACTGATCATCTTCGCCAGACTGCGGAGATGCTTTTAGTTTTATCTCGTCTTGCGTCTTGAAACCGACTTCCGGTTTACCGACATTGTCACTCATCAAACAGCCTTAAAATGTCGCGACAGTTACGCATACAGGGCTTTTATACCCAGAATGGCGCCTGCGCACGCTCCGCTGACCGCAAAGACTCTCCTGACAAGGGTTTGAGGATTTAATCTTCCCCTTGTAAAAGTGGCTGCAATTAATGTGTCGGCAGGCTCCATGGAGCTTAAAGTATGCGGATGGTATTTGGACTGTCGAAGACCCAAACGACGAAAAGGAAGGATATATGCCTACCACGACAAAATCCGCCGAGCTCAAACTCTACCGCGAATTCAATGCGCCCCTCGAAAAGGTCTGGGAGGTTTGGACAGATCCAAAACAATCGGCTCAATGGTGGGGACCACGCGGGTTTACCGTAACAACTCACGACAGAGATTTGCGCACCGGTGGGCACTGGAAGTACACGATGCACGGACCGGACGGCGTCGACTACGAGAATTACACGAAATACCTGGAAGTTGAGAAGTGCAAAAAACTCGTATACGAGCATGGTGGCACTGAAAATGGCAAACCGCTTTTTATAGTGACAGCACTATTTTCCGAAGCAAACGGAAAAACGAAACTGGATATGACGATGACGTTTCCGAGTCAGGAAGCGTGCGAAACAACGAAAGGTTACATCAAAAAAGCCGGTGGCGATACGTGTTGGGATCGTCTCACCGAATACCTGGAAAAGAAAATCAACGGCAAAGAAATATTCGTCATCAACCGCTCATTCGATACATCGCACGACAATATGTTCAACATGTGGTCGAACCCGGAGCATGTCGCAAAATGGACGGCACCGACTGGTTTCACTATGAAGTACAACCATGTCGATTTGAAAGAAGGCGGTAAGTCGTTCTACACAATGACCAATGGCAAGGACATCACCATGCATGGTCGCTGCCAGTACATCGAGATTCGCAAACCAGATCGCATCGTCTATACACAACAGTTCTGCGATGAGAAGGAAAGCATCACGCGTCATCCATTGGCTGCGACCTGGCCGGAAAGCATGCGAACCACCATCAAACTGACGGAAGAAGAACCGAACCGCACCCGAGTGACAATCACGTGGGAAGAAGACGGAAAGTGGACTGCGGAAGAAAGGGAAACGTTTGTCAACGCTCGTGCCGGCATGAGTAAAGGCTGGACAGGATCACTCGACAAACTGGAAGAGTATCTCACCACTCTCTAGGGGAGGCGATTCTCCGCAATCAAAGGACAGAAGTAGACCTTTATCTAATAGGCAAAATCGGAAATACTCTGTTAAGCCTCGCCAGTTCAGCCTTCACAGCCTCAAGCCATGAAAGGTTGGGGCTTTAGCCCGCCTGAGACGGCTCTAAGCATCGGTCCCGCGTTACAAAGCGGGCGCCAAAAATTGACTCTCCCGGCAATCCAACCATAATGGGGGCATGTTTAATCGCTCGACCACAACTATGGTAATGCCGATGCCCTCCGGGAGGGGGGTGCCATTGCCACACGCGATTATGTAAGTTCAGCTAACCAGTAGCTCACCCGAATAAGTGTTGCAATGCCCTCTCTTCCATGTGGAAGAAGGGGCTTTTTGTTTTGGAGGTTTTTTCGATGTCTCAAGTTAATACAACTACTTCGCAAGAATATTGTTTTGCCACAAAAGCTATTCATGAAGGGCAGGAAGCCGACCCGACAACAGGCGCGCTGATCACGCCCATCTATCAAACATCCACATTCGTGCTTGAAGAACTGGGAGTGAACAAAGGCTATCAGTACGCAAGAACACACAACCCCACTCGCAGCGCACTCGAAGAATGCCTTGCTTCCCTGGAAAATGCCAAGTATTGCCTGGCGTCGGCTTCGGGTTTGTCGGCGGCCGCGACAGTGATAAACCTTCTTTCAGCGGGAGATCACGTAATAGTCGGAGAGGACGTTTATGGTGGCGTCTACAGACTGTTCGAAAAAGTCTTCTCCAGATATGGGCTTACCTTCACTTACATCGATGGAAAGGATCTCAATGCAATCGAACGCGCCATCACACCGCAGACAAAAATAGTTTGGCTCGAATCACCGACCAATCCACTTTTGCGCCTTGCTGATTTAAGAAAGGTCGCAGAACTGACCAAGTCGCGCGAGCTAATTTTTGCAGTGGACAATACATTCGCAACTCCATACTTCCAACGCCCGATTGAGCTTGGTGCAGATGTTGTAATTCACAGCACCACTAAATACATCTCCGGTCATAGCGACATCATTGGCGGTGCCATCATAACTTCCAATGACGAACTCTATGAAGTTCTCAAATTCCACAACAACGCAGTCGGTGCAGTACCGGGACCGCTCGATTGCTTCCTGGCATTGCGCGGAGTGAAGACACTTGCGCTGCGCATGAAAGAGCATCAAAACAATGCTTTCGCTGTGGCGCGCTTTCTGGAGCAGCATCCGGGTGTGGAAACAGTTTATTACCCAGGGCTCACCACTCACCCGCAGCATGATCTTGCTTGCGAGCAAATGACAGGTTTTGGTGGCGTGGTTGCTTGCGTAGTCAAAGGCGGAATTGAAACCGCAAAGGATGTCGTAAGCAACACAAAACTGTTTCAACTCGCGGAAAGTCTTGGTGGCGTCAAGTCGCTGATCTGCCATCCGGCATCGATGACTCATGCACCCATCCCCAAAGAAATCCGTGAACCGCTGGGAATCGTCGATGGCTTAATCAGACTTTCGGTCGGCATCGAAGAAGCTCGCGACCTCATCAAAGACCTCGACCAAGTTTTGCCGAAAGCAAAATCTTTCGCAGTAAAACCAGAGAAGGAACTGGTTACGGCTTAGCGTATGTGCGCGTTGCACGCGCCCACATCTGGGAGCGCCGGCAGCTCGCCGGCTCCAAATAGGGGTGTCGGCGGCTCGCCGACACCGGTCGGCAAGCTTGCCGCCCCTACCTATAAACGTGGCAACTACGAAAAAAGGAGTCAATCATGAACGACATCAAAGTTCTAAAATTCGGCGGTTCTTCAGTGAAGAACATCGGACGAATTGAGCACGTCGCCGACATCATTGCCAGCTACAAACCACATCCTGTTGTTGTCGTTGTTTCTGCTATGGGTGATACCACTGATCATCTGTTGAGCCTGGCAAAACAATGCACGAAAAATCCGGACCAACGCGAGTTGGATTTGTTGCTCTCGACCGGCGAGCAAGTTTCGATTGTTCTCCTCAGCCTCATTCTGAAGAAGAAGGGGCTGAGGGCAAAATCGCTCACCGGCCAACAAGCAGGTATCTGCACCTCGGACGACCATGGTTCAGCGCGAATATTAGACATTGACAGCGCGCTCATCAAGACCGAACTTCGCGAGAATGACGTTATAGTCGTCGCCGGATTCCAGGGTGTTACCGACAACGGACAAATCACAACGCTAGGACGAGGTGGTTCAGACACTACAGCGGTGGCATTAGCGGCAGCGCTGGATGCAA
The DNA here is from genome assembly GCA_041911975.1 of bacterium. Lineage (GTDB taxonomy): Bacteria > Cyanobacteriota > Vampirovibrionia > Obscuribacterales > Obscuribacteraceae > QKMZ01. The sequence goes on from JAYRNY010000184.1 coordinate 6,969, forward strand.
AAGAATGTGACATATACACCGATGTCGACGGTGTATTCACAGCAGATCCAAACATAATCAAAGAAGCGCGTCCGCTCAAGGAAATCACTTACGCGCGATGCGTGACACTGGCACGAAATGGCGCACAAGTGATCCATCCACGTGCTGTCGAATTGGGTGACCAGTACGATGTCATCGTCCGAGTGCGAAACACTTTCAATCCTTCGAACAGAGGAACCGAAATCAAAGGAGAAAACGACGTGGAAAGACAAAAGCAATTTTGCGGCGTAGCCGTAGATGCAAAACAAGGATTGATCTCAATCTCCAAGCCAGAGGAAAGTTTCAATCTTCTCCGGGAAATTACCGAATACCTCATTGAATGCGGTATCTCAGTCGAGCACATTCGCAAATACAACTCAATTGAGGGCGGTGCAAAATGTGCCACCATTCAAGTTTGCTTTCACTACAAAGATGAAAGCAGGGTTACAGATGCCATATATGCGCTAAGCGAGAAACACATCGGTTTGGCAGTTTGCTCAGAGCTTGATCTCTGCAAAGTAAGTCTTGTAGGTTGTGATGACCAAGGAAACACCACTGCGGCGATAAGACTGATCGGCTGCCTGGAATCAAACGGCATTGAAGTGAAATCTGTTCGCAGTGGAGATCTGGCTGTATCATGCCTCGTCAAAAAATCAAACGCACATCGCGCTACACGCCTGATTCATGATGAGTTTCAACTTGCAAATGAATTCGACTCGACTACCAGCGATCTTTGTCTCATCGCCTGACGAATGAACGTTGTTTTGTCCTCACTCGTCAGATAGAGATCGATTATCAGGGGGCGAACAATTACAGCCAGTTTTCATACGATGGGCTCTGGCGGAATACGAAGATTGTTGAGACGGTTTCTGGTTCGGTGACGAGCACGAAGCAATTTGTCTGGGAAGAAAACAAAGAGACACATAGCGAGGCACGTGACGGAAGTAGCGTGATCTCGGCGCAGTATTTCATCGACGGACAAACCATAGGTGGCACAACCAACAAATATTGTTACACACAAGACCATCTTGGTTCTGTGCATGAGCTTACAGATAGCAGCGGCAACATTCAGGCGCAATACTCTTACGATCCGTACGGACGTAAGGCGAAAGTGCAGGGTAGCAGTGACTCTGATTTCCAATTTGCCGGATATTATCTACATGCTTCAAGTGGCCTAAACCTAACGCTTTATCGCTCATACAATTCCGGTTTGAACAGATGGATTAGCCGCGATCCTATAGAGGAAGCTGGAGGAAACAACTTATATCAATACGTAGATAATGCTCCAATTGACCTCATCGATCCGTCAGGAACTGATGGTAAAGACCCGAATGCACCACCATGCATTACAAATTACAAAGATTGTTTTAAATGGTGCGATGATACCGCCAAGTCAATTGCGTCGGAGCATGCAAGAGCTACTTGGCGCGCTATCTGCTATGCGAGGTGCCGCAGGAGGTTTCCTCCTCCTCCCACTCCGGTAACAGGCGGAACAAAAAAGCCAACTTCCATTGTTAGCCCACAACCTGGAAATGCACTGTCTCCACCGATAATTATTCCTGTGCCCATTCCAGCACCAGTCCTTACGCCGATCATTCCGGTTCCGATCACAATTCCTGGATCGAACATTGTCCCGGTACTCGTTCCGATCCCGATTCTTGTACCTGCATAATATCGGTTAGAATAAGTGTACCTAACTCTTCAAATGAGCATTGAAACGCTCGGATGTTTTTCCAAAGACTCGCGAGAGTATTTCATCGAAATGAAAGCAGTTTATGAGTGCCTCGTCAAATTGTTGGGACAGCCACCAGAGGGAATTGTTTTCGATCAGTTTGTTACTGAACTCGGTTGCGAACCATTTGTCGATTTTCAATCATATACCATTCCCCCGCTTGGGGTGACACTTTTTGTCGTCGAGAGCCTGTTTAGTATCGTGTTGATTGAAATCGATACTCCATCAACTCGGCAACGGACGATGAGCCGGTACGACGGCGACTTGCCAAATGGAATAGATCGAGATGATGGCCCGAAAACTATCGCAGAAAAACTTTCTGTCCAACCAGTTAGCTCTGAAATTCTATTGAAGGCTGGCTTGTATCCCAAAGATTTTCAAAATGTCTATGAGATGCCGCCGCTCATTCTGCAATTTCAGTTTACACCAGATACTGAAAAATTGAGCTCAATAACAATAAGCTTGTCTTCCCAGTCGCACTGGGCTGCAAATATTTCTCCTTCAAGCAGACCCCGACCATCGTAGAATTCAGATCACTTTGCCTCAGCGGTTTGCAGCTACTTACATGCCAGGTTTGCAACCTCCTCAAATGGAATTGCCGCGCTTTCAGCCAGCCCTGAAACGACGTTTTTGTTACGTAGGTCGCCACGTCTACGTGGAGCAGGATAAGGCCGCAGGCGCCCGTTCCCGCAAAGCCTTGTACTGACTGACTTTTGCGGTGGCCCCAAAATTTTTCGCCGGGGTGCCCAAGGTGAGTTTGTCTGCGTGGGTGCCTTGTTTGTGGCATTCCCTCCAAAAAAGCATATACGAAAGTCCTTCGTCTGTCACTCTTCGTTTTTTGAATTCAAAAATCAGAGGTGCCCATCTTTGCGAAGTGGCATTGAGCGACTGTTTGAGTATGGCGCATTCATGACTTTCTATCGGTGTTGATATTTACTTTCGAATGCGCCTTTTCGTGGGGG
>JAYRNY010000185.1:0-4563 GCA_041911975.1 bacterium
AAATGGAAACACTGAAGTCGTTGACCCAGTTGATGTCCAAGCAATTTGAGCCAGACAATCTGGACATGCCGGACCTCTGGGCAAAAATGAAGGACCAGGTGCCTACCGTCTGCCAGGTGATGGACGAAGATTTATCGGCATACCTGGACGGCGAATTACCGGCACCGGCTCAAGAGGGAGTTAATACACACCTCAAAGAGTGCCCGGACTGCCTGGCTAAATTCAAAACACTGAATACAACCAATCAAGTTATTTCGAAAGGCCTGGAATTACCGGCCGACTTTAAAGTAGATCTCTGGCCGGCGGTTAAATCTAGGCTGAATGAAGACTGTGCTCTTATACACACTGAGCTGTCTCCATATATCGATCAAGAAGTAGCGACATTGCGCCATCGCGCCATCACCACGCACCTTACCGATTGTCAGGGGTGCAGGGATGAGTTCAACAGACTCTCCAGTGTTGGCGAAACGATAAGAGAACACTATAAGCCGGATATCCCGGAAGACTTCGATCTCTGGCCTGGTATCAAATCTCAACTGCAAGTGGTGCCATTTACGCCAAGACAAAGTAGCCAGCCGAAGAGCAAGCCGGGCATGCGCCGCGCTTACTGGATGAGTGCCGCAGCCGCAGTGGTTCTAGGTATCATTGGTTTTGGTAGCTTCTGGCTAATGTCACCTGGAACTTCCTCAATAAAGACTGTCAGCGCAGAGGACTACTTGATAGAATCGGCATTGGCTGAACCTGCAGGCAGCGCTGAGGCAGTGCTGTATGAGTACTAAGAAGGTTACCGATAAAAAGGGTTTGGGTGTAAACAACCGGTCTATGTACAGGGTCGCAAAACAAGTAGTAATAGTGATTGGTCTGCAGTCTGCTTTTGTCTTGCCTGCATTTGCAGATGAGAGTTGTTGCGTTGACTGGAGCAAGCTCAACTTGTCTCCGCAACAAAATCAGCAAGTGCAGCAACTGGAAGCACAGTGGCAGCAAGATTACAGTCAGATCAAACCATCCATAGCAGAAGAGCAGCGCAAACTTCAGCGCCTGCTCGAATCGCATAATGCTGATCCAGTTGAATTGATGGCCGTGCAACAATCTTTGACCCGCAAGAAAGATCAGTTGAATCAGGCTGCTACAGCCAATTATCTGCGCAAGAGACAGGTGCTGAACGAGAATCAACAGCATCAGTTAGAACAGATGATTCGGTTGCGCATCAGTCAAAAACAAAAGGAAATGCATCCTAATCAGCAAAACAACGATATGCCAGGCCGTCTGCAAAATTTGATGCAGCGTGTGCTACAGACGAATCCGCCTGAAAAACCCTGATCTCGGCATATTCATTGGCGCTGAAAAGGCGCCTTTTTGTTCTGTTGTCTAAGAGAGCGCGCCTTGTTTCGCTCAGGAACGATTGAATTGCTTGCTTCTAGCTTACGGTTCGGCTCTCAGACTTTGCTTTCTGCCATTGATTTGCCAATGCACAAAGCTTGCTTTCAACATCAGGCCGATTTGGAAATCAGCCGCAACAACTCGCTTAGTCTGAATCTGCACTCTCGGGCCTTTCTATCCTGCCCAGTTTTTTCATAACACTCACACAGTTCAGCAAGAACAGGAGCCAGATTCATGCTGTTTCGTCCGTCCAATTTCTCAATGTGTGAGAGGGCTCGCTCGAACAGCTCCACAGCCAATCTTTCATTGGTGCACTTTCTCGCTCCTTCAAGCATGATATTCACGATAGTCGGTCTGTCGATGTTCATGGCAAACATTATCTTCTCTACACGCAGATTTGACCATCGTTCGCAAGAATGGTTAAAAAGGATGATTGTGCTGGCAAGGCATCAACGTTGTCTCATAGTTCGCAGGCGCAGGGCCTTAACTGCTGCTTGGGTCCGATCAGTCACTTCAAGTTGCTTAAGAATATTGCTGACGTGAGTTTTGACGGTGGATACAGAGATTTTCAGATGCTTGGCCAGCTCTTGATTTGAAAAACCCGCCGCTAACAGTTCAAGAACCTCAAATTCTCTGTCTGTCAGATCTTTTAAACTACTCTCTCTGTTGTTTCCATTGCCTGTAGTCTCTTCTACGGGCGCGCTTTTTTTCGTGCGAGATCTGCAGAATTCACTGATGATTTTGCTCCCAATCAGCTTGTCGAACCAAATTGCGCCTGCTGACACACTTCGAATCGCCAGTCTCAGCCGTTCCGGTTCTGCACCTTTCAAACAATAGCCCATGGCTCCGGCGGCTATTGATGCAGCTATACAGTCCTCGTTTTCATTTTCTGTGAACATTACGACCTTTGTGTCTTTGTAAAGCTTGGTGATTTTAGAAGTTGCTTCGATTCCATCCATATCTGGTAGGCAAATATCCATCAGAATCAGGTCTGGATGAACTGCTTCTGCCTGCCTGACAGCCTCTTCGCCGCTCTTGGCTTCGGCGACGACTCTGATGTCGTCTGATTGCTCTAAGCAGAACTTCACGCCCAAGCGGATGATTGGGTGATCGTCAACTATTAGAACTCTTATGCACACTTTGCCCTCACTGCTCATATATCACCTTTTGTCTCGGACCATACTTCGACACAAGTAGAGTGCGACGAGCGATTGACGAAAATGAGGCAACCTGGGCCCGACGTACTGTTTGTGCCCTTCAAGCTAGATTCTTGAGATAGTCAATTTGTCGTTTATATTGTCGCTCTATGAGATCAGTTGACCATCCACCTGCGGGCTGATTGGTTCAGAGCGACGTTACAATAACCTGGTTACGTTTCGATTTCTCTGCCGTGTCCTGGGCTTTTCAGATTCTATTTAGCCAATTTCACACCCACTGCTATGCCACCACCAGTGGTTTTGAGGACGCATTCACCTTCCATTACCACCTACTTGCAGTCCATCGAAGTCTCTAATGGCTGGGGGAAATTTGAACTGATAAGGATCGTCATGAAGCGCTATTGCCAGCCAGATTTCAATCGAAGCAGTCAGGGTCAAGAATATTGCAACCAAAAATTAGATATCGGCTGTGCAGTTTGTTTTTATCGAGTCTGGAACCGTTTCGGCCATGTTTTCTTGTTGACTAGACTCTGCGACCGCACGATTGTCGTGTATTCGTTACATGACGGACAAAATGACGGTTTAACTTACTGCCGAATGAAATGTAATAAAATCTATTCAACACTAAAAATTCAATCCCGGCGACCAGTGCAGAAAGGCACCGCATCTTATGTGCGGCGTAGGCGAATTTCAGGAGGTTAGCATGGCGAGTAAACGTCTAGAGGGTCTCAAAGTAGTACTGGTCATCGCTCCTGATCAGTTTCGCGATGAGGAATTGACCACTCCCCAGAAGGCTTTCCTGGACGAGGGCGCCAAGGTCACAGTCGCATCGATTCGACTCGGCGAAGCGCAAGGAATGCTGGGTGCCACAGCTGATGTAGATGTTGTGGTCAGCAATTTGCATGCTGACGATATCGATTGTCTGGTTGTCGTCGGCGGCATGGGCTCGCCCGAATACCTCTGGGATGACCACAACCTGCACACTTTGCTCAAAAATTTGAATTCGCAAGGAAAAGTGCTGGCTGCCATTTGCCTATCCGGAGCGGTTCTGGCAAAGGCGGGCGTGCTTTCTGGCAAGCAAGCCACTGTTTATCCGATTCCTGAGTCGCTCAAAGCGCTCAAGGACGGGCACGTCAATTATGTTCAACACCCCGTCGTTCAAGACGGTCGCATAATCACGGCAGACGGACCGCCTGCCGCTCAGGAGTTTGCCGAGGCAATTATCAAGGAGCTGGCTAAGGTTAAGGTTTAGCCTCTGTCCCGTCATAACTAGAGCCAGTCAGGCGTGCTGGATGTTAGCCTAGAAGTCTTTGCTGTTGTAAGAGGAGACTGAAAGGTGATTTCCGATAGGCTGGCAAGCCTTGTCGAACGGGCAATTGACAGGGCGTCGAAAGATGGAAAGTTAGGACCTTTGACCGGGTGTCCGATTCCGGTTTTGGTAGAACGCCCGCGCCTTCCCGAGCACGGTGATCTTGCCGTAGGTACGGCTCTGAAGCTTGCCGGGCATGCAAAAATGTCTCCCATCAAGATTGCCGAGGTAATCGCCGAATATATTGAAAAGGACGAGGAAGCGGGCGGGCAAAACATTCAGCGCCTGGCTGTTGCATCTCCCGGTTTCATCAATTTCCACCTGGCTACAGGCTGGCTGGAAGCAGCCTTGAGCGAGATTCATCAGAAAGGCGAAAAGTTCGGGGCTTTGAATATCGGCGAGGGCAGGAGAGTTCTTGTTGAGTATGTATCCGCCAATCCGACCGGCGATTTGCACATCGGGCACGGCAGGGGAGCTGTTTATGGCAGCTGCCTGTCGAACCTTTTTTCTTTTGTCGGTTTTTCGGTCGAGCAGGAGTTTTACGTCAATGATGCCGGTGTTCAAATCGCCCAGCTCGGCGAGTGTGCCTGGGCGTCTTATCAACGGCTGCAAGGGCGTGATGTGCCTTATCCGGAAGAAGGTTATCCGGAAGATTCGCTGAAGCACTTTCTAGAGCCGATCGTCAAAGAATACGGCGATAAGTATCTGAGTTTGAAT
>JAYRNY010000186.1:0-3523 GCA_041911975.1 bacterium
CGACAGAGAGAATTGCAGAGGGCAAATTCGATACGAGATTGGCAACGCGGCGCAAGGATGAAATCGGGCGTTTGTCGGATGCTGTGAATCGCATGGCGGAGAGATTGAACGGATTTGTCGGCGGGCAAAAGCGTTTTCTTGCTGATATTTCGCACGAGTTGTTTTCACCACTGGCGCGTTTGCAGGTCGCTCTGGAGATTTTGGATGAGTCGTCAACACGCGATCAAAAGGCGCTGATTGATGACATCCGCGAAGAAGTGGAAGAAATGAATCATTTGATCAATGAGTTGATCGCTTTTTCAAAGGCGGAACTCAAAGGGCAAAGTCGGCAATTGGGCAGCGTCAATGTCGACGAAATGTTCCACGAATTGCGTGAAAGACTGGGATTGAAGGAGCGCGCGAAGATTGAAATCGCGAATGGTCTGTGTGTGATCGGTGATCGGCTGTTGCTCGAGCGCTCATTCTCGAACGTTTTGCGCAACAGCGTGCGCTATGCCGGTGACGGCAGTCCTATTTCGATCAAGGCTTCTGTTGCGGGAAACAGTGTTTCGGTGTTGATTCAGGATCGCGGACCTGGAGTTCCGCCTGAGGCGATAAAACATCTTGCCGAGCCATTCTTCCGTCCGGAAAAATCTCGTAGCCGCGACACCGGCGGCGTAGGTCTTGGGCTGGCCATCGTAAAAAGCTGCGTGGAAGCATGCGGCGGCAGCCTACAAGTTCGCAACCGCGACGGCGGTGGGTTGGAAGTCGAAGTGACGTTGCAGCACGCTCAAGAAGCAGAGTCACACTCTGCAGAAGAATCGCGAACGGTTGTTTAGCGTATCAAGCATAAGCGACCGCCGGGGCGAACACTGTTCGCCTTGAGATCGGCTTAGTGCTGGTAATAGGTTCGCCCATTTGCAGGATATGCATGTTCGCCCCTCAGAATCGAGTCGAGGTGCTGTTGAACTTGTTGCATAGAATTTGGAAAGCTTTGCATCATCAGCCTGCGGATCTCAGTAGCACATCCACCGCCGGTCAGTATTCCGAGGAGTTCGGCGAAGGTTTCTATCTGTCCGTCAGCGCCCGGCTGTCGGAAGTATGCCAGATCGCGCAAAATGCGCTCTCTGCGAACTCGAGACATTTGAGATAATCGTTGTTCGAGATTTTGCAGGTCTTGCCGGTAAGCACCTGCAAACTCCGCTCTTGTAGAAATCCAATTGCTCACTTCGTCGACGACGTGCCCTATTTCGTGGCGCACCACTCCTTCGACGCGAGCTTCACCGCCAGGTCCATTGGCTGCTCTCCGTTCCGCCATATAGATACTTCTTCGCGACTGCATACCGCCCGCTTCAGCCCAGGTTGACCCTTCGGACCAGCCGCGCGGACGCACGCCCTCAAGGTCGGGGCGCATGTCGACTATGCTGTCGGCCAGCTCGGCTCTGCTGCCGCGATTAGCTACGAACTCTTGCAAACGAAGTGGCAATCGGTCCAATGTTCTCTGCACTCTGCTTCGAAACTCTGGTGATACAGGGGTTTGTTCCCACATTTCGATATGCGCTTCCGGATACGGACTGCCTTCTGTCGGCAAGTATGTTCTTCTCAGATAGCGCATTGCTGCCGATAGACCTAGTGCTGTAGCTCCTCCAAGTGCCGCTCCTTGTGCCGCTCGGCGCCCAATTATCTCCAGGTTTTCTCCAGTGCTCTGATTGCTGTCCCATTCTGTCGCCGCTACAAGAGTTTCAGCTGCGCCGTTGCCTAAAGCTCCGGCGGCAAAGTTCAGTGCTTGGGCTGTCGCTTCTGTACGCAGACGGTTTTCGGCAAATAATGCGTATTGGCGCCGCAGATTGTTGTGGAGATTGTCTGCCAAAAGATCGACGTTTGCTTCGAATGCTCGTCCGTCCATCGGTCTTAGCGCTTGTCTTGCCAGCGAGGTGACTTCACCTCTTATGTTGTCGCTTTCCAGTCGAGTTGCGCCTCTGGCGATTGCTTCGGCTGTAATTCTTGCCAATCCCCTTTCAAGAATTGCTTCTCCTCCCGGTACCAGATTTTCCGACAGGAGAGTGGCTTCGTATCGCATCAGTCCAGATGTTGAGAGAGTTCTGACCTCATTAGCTACAGTGCGGCCCATGCGCAGTGCGCTGGCTATCTGCCCTGGTCCTACCAGAGCTGTGGCGGCTGTTATGGCACCCACTCCGAAATCCGCAGCCACAGCCGACATGCGCGAGTCGTATTCAGAGCCTTGCAGGGCCGCTCGAGTGCCGACACGAGCTGCGCCGCCAGCCAGCCCTGCGCCGATAACTGCAGGGGCTGCCAGTCCGCCGGTAAGTCCAACTACTGCGGTGCCAACCGCTACAGCTGCAGTGTCGGTAGCAAGGTCGACTGCAGTATTTCTTGCTTCTCGCACATTCGCAAGTGCAGCTTGCTGTTGCCGCTCCAGTTGTTGAAAATTCTCGTCTTGCGCTGTCGGATTGGCATTGATGCGAGCCACTTCTCTTGCTTGCTGCCCGAGCACATCATCTGCCTGACTGCCTGTGGCGCTGCGACCGATATTTTCAGTCACCCAGGTAAGGATACCGCTTCTCATCCTGTATTGCTCGTCGCGAGCCTGGTTAAATCGTTCTTCCGGCGACAGGTTTCTCGCCATTGCGCGGCGCGCGTCGGAAAGGGCGGCGGGGCTCAATTGCGATTCCAGATCGCGTTCGATTTCCCGTCCGTATGAGTTGCGGTAACTGTTTCTAAAACTCTCAATTTCGGCAGGTTGAAGTCCTTGGATCACTGCCGAAAGAGCTTCTCTGTTTCCACCAACGACAGCAGCGCGCGCCCGATCTGCGGCGGAGAATTCCCCGGTGCGCGCCACCTGGGCAGCAATGGCTTGATTATCCGGGCTCATGTAGCGCAGAGCATTCCGGCGATATGTGTTGTCCTCAGCCAGCCTGGTTCTTTCTGCAGGAGTCATAGCGGCAAGACCAGAAAATGCGTGGGTATAATCTGCATTGCGGCCCTGATAGCCGTACATTTGATTGACTCTTTCCAGTGAAAGCGATCCTTCGCGCAAGAATTCCTGCAGATGTGCGCCGGCAAACCGGCTTCCCAGTGCTTGTTCGGCTGCTCTGCTGAATTGCGCTGCATAGCGCCTTTGTTCGTCTGTCTGAGGATTTCTCAATTGCTCGCGCAATTGAGGATTGCTTCTCAGTTCTTGTTCTATCTCTCGAAATGCGGCTTGCCTGTCATTGCTCAATACGCCATTGGCTGCATTGCGTTGCAACCGCGTAATCAAATCATTAGGCGGTGTATTGCCGGCGGCAATCGCTTGCAATGCGCGTTGAGAGGCGTCCGTTCCAGCAGCCGACCAACCAAGAACCGAGCGCACTTGTGCATCGACCTGTTGCCTGAAAGCGCTGTCGCTTCTGTAACGCTCTTGCTCTTCTGGACGCATGTTGGTGATGGCATCGATGGCTGCCACACGATCATTTGTCGCGACGCCAGTAGCGTCGTTTAGTGCCTGTATGACATCTCGCCGACCTACTTGATTGGCGCGCTC
>JAYRNY010000187.1:0-3294 GCA_041911975.1 bacterium
ATTGCTCGACCTGATAAGGCAGCCGCTGGCTCAAAGGCATGAGCAATGCATCGCCGTAGCCGTCCTTTCTCGTGTTTATAGTCCTTACTGTCGACACCGGCAGAGGTCCTGATTCGCCCTGACTCATTGGTGCCCAGCCGAGATTGGCGGTGGTCAAATCGTTTTTGTTGATATAGAAATGCTTGTTTGCTGCATAGACGATACGCAACTCGTCACCGTGCCAGCCGTCCACAAGCAGGCGTACATTTCTAATGAGAGGAGTGATGCGACCGGCTCCCGGACCGACTCTCACGATTGTATTGTCGTGCGACGTCTGCACTAGAAACGGTTGCTTCAGCACAGTCACTTTATATGGCGACGTGATGTTGACGGTGCGACCGTCTTTTTCGGCGATGAAAGTCGGACAGGCTTGCTCGAATTGATCGAGCGCGCCGATCTTTATGAACCCGACATAGCGGTCGGCTCGAGCAGCCGGCAGGCGCTGATAAACTTGCCCGTAAGCGGCATCCAGTCCGATGTTTACCGAGTTGTCGACAGAGCTCATTTTCACCGTTTGGGTCGCTCCGTTCTTCAATTGATCGATTTGGTACGATCTGTTTTGAGAACTTTGTTGTGGTGCCGTAGTTGTCTTTGCACCGTGGGCAGTGGCGGATTTTCTGCCGCGACCTTTTGCTGCCGCACTTCTTCTGGCGGCATTTTTTCTTTGCTGCACCTGCTGTTTTAGGGCCACAGACGGGTAAAACTGCACGATATGCCCGCCCAGCTGCATCGAGACATTTGCGCCTGGAGTCGCACGCACTGAAAATTCGACCAGCTCTCCCGGCAAAACTCCACGTTCGACTGCAGGGGAAACAGACTCGGGCAAAATCTTCAGCTCGCCGGTAGGAACCGGTGGTGGTGGCAGTTCTCGATTGACGGTGACTGTCTTTGATGGACCGATTGTTCGTGTGGTGCCCGGTCCGCCGCTTTTGTCCAGCAACTGCAGTGTGAAGTGATTGGCGCCCGGCTGCAAGCCGACTATTTGTGCAAAAAAACCAGCCCTGCCGACTTTTGCTTCCTGACCATTGATCGACACCCCTGCTCCCGGTGCAATCGCTCCGACGAAAAACGTTGAAGAGGCAGGCACTTTGCCATTGTCCGGGGGATACGCGACAAAGATATTGGCGCTGTCGGCAGCCCTGGCTTCACTGTACAGCGGATTGAAGAAAAACGTACTCAGTGAAAAGGGTTTGACGCACAGTTGTGCCGACAGCGTAATGAAAAGAGCCAGTCCGGCAGCTGTGGCGCCTCTGCGATAGCGCCAACCCGGGCTTTTCAACAGCATCTTTCCTCCTGTCCTGGCAAGCTAGATATCGCGGCACTGCAAGAAGTTTAGCCCGGATTTAGCGCCTTTTCTTTATCCGCTCGGGCTTTCTCTATTTGTTTTTTCAATGCCAGATCATTGACTGTCCAATTGAACGGCAGCCCGTATCCCTTAATGACTGCGACGCTGCTGATGGCTTCCAGGGCGTCGTCGTTGAGGAAGGACATGACGAAATCAATCGCTGTGCCGTACCGTTTTTCAAACAAGCCTTCATACCAGTGAAGGTAGGGCCCAATTTCCAGGCGGCTCTTGTATTTGTCGAAAATGACATTGGAGGGATCGATTATCCATCTGTATCCGGCTTCTTTCATGTCTTTGTCCAGCCTGTCAGGCTGAAGCGGATGGTCCAGAATTGCCGGATGTCCCATAGCGCCGCCACATATCAAGAAAATTTCTTCCGGGAAATTGTCATTCAACATCGGCTCGATCTTTTCGAGCTTGATCGTCTGAATAGAGAGCTTTTCGCCGCCGACAGTGAATTTGCGCCTGGTCGGATCGTTGCCCAGTTGTCTGAGATCCCTGATTGGAAAACGATCGGCGACTTCTTTTATCGCCATGAGGTTGTAAACGTTGACCCAGTAGCAAAGCCGTTCTTTGTCATCCAGCATTTTTGCCGGGCTGATGTGGGCAATCTCCTTCATGCTTTCTTTGAGCAGGGGAGAATGTTTCAATGCGGCATAGTCGACGCTGTTTTCTTTGACGAATTCCTTGAGCAGTTGTGCGTACTTGTCAAAGCGGTAGGTTACCGGTGTTTCGACCTTGATGAACATGGTTTCCAGGGATTCAAAGCCGTCGCCAATCAGCTGGAAGCCGACAAGAAGGAGTCCCACAGCGAGAATTGAAAGACCAATCGCTTTCATCAATAAGCTGTTGCGTTCAGCCAAAGTCTCAACCTCACTCAGGCATAGTAAATAGCAGGCAAAAGTCCACTAGCTGTCATTAGACATTAAAACACTGGTAAGCGCAATTTTATCTGTTCGCCGACAAAAAAACGGCGCCTTTGCCGACGCCGTTTTAAGACTAAGAATTTGGAGCGTACCGGGGTCGAACCGGTGACCTCTTCAATGCCATTGAAGCGCGCTACCAACTGCGCTAACGCCCCGTAGGATGTGGTTATACCATAAACGCCATCAGATGGCACCCAATCGTGGCCCTGTGCAAACGTTTGTAGTGTCGATGCCGCGCGTCGCCCTGACTGGGCTCATACAATGCCCCCCACCAGGTTTTACGATTTGCGGCTGATTTGTACTGGAGTGACCAGTTCAGCGCTGTTTTCAGCGTCGCTCGCCGCTCCGGCCGACGGGCAGGTGCCGCAGCCGCCGCCCTGATTGACGCCCGACATGGGATTTGCAGGCAGCCTGGTGATTGATTTGTCTTTACTACCAGGTAATTTCCTGGTCAGGTCGAGCCCGGTCTTCGCCTCGACGTATTGCTTGGCTTTCTCTTTGCCCCAGCGCAGCTTGCTCTTCATGTTGAGCAGGAAATACTTGTCCGGCGGCCACAAGAAGGAAGTTTCGAAATAACACCAGATCGTGCAGCCCTGACAAAAATCCCAGGAGCCTTCCTGCCTTCTTTTCAGCTGCACGGGCGGGCTTCGCCATAGTTCGTCCAGATTTGAGCGGCCGTTCTCATGCCTGATCTTCAGCCTCTCATCATGCATGTGATAGCAGGGCAGCAGTAAATGATCGTCTGGCGAAATCACTATTGTGGATGAAACCGCCCTGCAGCGCGGGCTTTTGATTTGGTTGCCGCCATTGAGATAAAACTCGAGAAATGCCCAGTTGACGCAGACATTGTCGAATTTAGCCAATCTCTGAAGCTCCTTTATGCCGTCTCTATGCAAAAGCTCGTTGCCGCAGAAGTCGAAAACCGGTCCAAGAAGCACGACGACGCCCATCTCCTGGGCCAGGCGGATGACCGGCTCCATGCCC
>JAYRNY010000188.1:0-5638 GCA_041911975.1 bacterium
CCGAGTGTCCTCACCGTCTGAGTCGCTTTAAGTTCTATTAAGGAGTTTTGAGGATGCGTTTGCGCTGGATTAGGCACCACGGTTTTTAGCGGTTTTTTTAAATCGTTGAGCGCATCGCGGGTGTCTTTTCCTGCGTCAATCGTTGCAGCCACCGCGGTAAGCTGCCCGGTAAAATTAGCCGCGATCAGGCATATAACCGCATACTGTGCAGTTTTCGCAACTTTCGACTTACAACGCATTTTAAAACCGAGTCTTTCGAGTCTTGAAGATTTGCAATTCACAGGAGTCTATCACGCGACGGGCTGACTAATCAGCGCATTTTCAAGTGCAACTAGTTTGTCACGTGAACCGAAGGGACAACCGACATTCCCGGTGCCAAAAGTTCGTCATATCCCTTCAATGTCTCTTTGTCGAGAACGATCTTCACTTGCACTCTTTGCACTACTTTGGTGAAGTTGCCGGTGGCGTTGTCCGGGGGCAATAGCGCGAACTGAGCTCCAGACGCCGGTGAAATAGATTCGACCCGACCGGTGATGTGCGCATTCGGGTAGGCGTCTACATGAATTTTGACTTCCTGTCCGGGGCGCATTTTGGCGAGTTGTGTTTCCTTGAAATTGGCAACCACCCATTTGTCATCGGAGACGATGCTCATCAAAGCTTGACCTCGCTCGATCTGCTGCCCTACTTCTACCGTTCTGTGCCCGATGCGGCCGGTAATTGGCGCGGTAATGCTGGTGTACGAAAGTTGAGTGGCAGCATTGTCTACTTCGCTTCTTGCTTTAGCGGCCGCGGCTTCCTGGACGCTCAAATTGCGTTTTGTCATTTCCATCTCAGCTGTCGCTGCAGCGGCGCTTTGAGTTGAGCCTTTGGCGCGAATGACATCGGCCTGCGCATCCGCAACTGCCTGACTCGCCTGTTGTACTCTCATTTTTGACTGTTTGAATGCCTCATGCGCGGCTTGCAGGTTTGCCTCAGCTACGTCCTTATCTTGCTTGGCCTTTTCAAAGCTCTGCATGGTGGCGGCGCGATCGGAGACCAGCGATTTGTAGCGTTCGTAGTCTGATATGCAGCGAGTCAACTCCGCCTGCCGCTGGTTGATCTCGGTAGCGGCCAGAGCTACTCCCAGCTTCGTTTCCGATAGCATGGCTTGGGCTTTGTCGACGCCTGCGTTGGCGCTGGCGACCGCGGATTGGGCCTCGAACTGGAGGGCTTCTGCCTGGCGCTGATTGGCGACTATATTCGATTGCACTTCGTAGGTTTTGAGCTGAGCCTGTTCTGCTGCTGCTTTCGCCGTTGCCAGGCTGATTTCGAGATCTTTCGGGTCGATGCGCAGGAGCACATCTCCTTTTCTGACCTGTTGATTGTCGTTGACCAAAAGCTGCGTCACGGTTCCGCTCACTCTAGCGCTCAACTGGTGGACTCTACCAGTAATGTAGGCGTCATCCGTTTCTTCATAAGACGAAACGTGCTGCCAAAAGAGGAAGCCTCCCACTCCCACGCCGGCCGCAACAAGAGCCGCCAGCCCCAGGGTGAGTGGATTTTTGCGTTTTGCCGGCTTTTTGCTTTCCGGTTGAACCTTATCTATATCTATATCTATTGATCGGGGCTCTACTAATTCGGGATGAGCGCTGCGCACAGTGCGATGAAACGGCTTTTCAGCCTCCCTGGTTTCTTTTGCTTCGATTTCGTTCATGGTTTCCGTGCCTGCAGCCAATTCAGGTACTCCTAATAGTGCATGACGTTGTAATTATTGACCAAGTTTCAATTTCGGTCAATAATTCGCGAATTATTTTTAATGCATCTCCACTTTCTCCTTTCTCCGTCCGGACGCCAGCATGAAGCAGAAGGGAATCATGCAGGCTGTGAAAGCCGCCAAAAGCCAGGCGATGTCGGCGAAGGACAGAGCTGCCGCCTGCTGATTCACTTGACTGCTCATTGCCGCGAGCGCGCGGGCTTTAGCGTCCGGCAACGCCCATCCCTGGCGGGTGAACATTTCCGTCAATTGAGACAGGCGATTCATCGCTTCGGTTCCATAAGGGGTGATCTTTTCTACAAGCACTGCTCGGTGGAAGTCTTCGCGCCTGGTCAGGGTTGTCGCCAGAACAGCAATGCCTACTCCGCCGCCCAGTGTCCGCACAAGACTGAGAAGGGAAGCGGCAGTTTGAATATCCTGAGGCGGGCAGTCTCCCACAGCCGCAATGGTCAGGGGCAGGAACACGAGCACCAGCCCAAACCCGCGAATCAGGCTGGACGCCAGAAAATGCTCCCAGCCCCAGCTCAGTGTGAGAGGTACGAGCAACCAGTTGGACAGGCTCAAGCAGGCTATGCCGACAAAAACCATCAAGCGCGCATCGATTTTTCCAATCATCGACCCGACGATGGGAAACATGCATCCGGTAACCAGGGATGCGGGCATCTGCAATAGACCTGCTTGCAGTGCCGTATAACCGAGCATCACCTGGGCGAAATTGGGGATCACATAATTGATGCCGAAAAGAACAAAGCCGACAACGGCCTGAAACAGCAGTCCGATAGCGACAGAGCGAAAGCGCACGATGCGCAAATTGACCGCCGGATATTTTGTCTTCAACTCATGGGCGAAAAACACAATTGCACCGATTATGGTGGCGACTGTGCACCAGACGATGAGGTGAGAAGAGAACCAGTCTTCGTCCTGCCCTTTTTCAAGCACATATTGAAGCGACCCGAGCATGACGCTTAAGGACATGATGCCAAGCCAGTCGACGCGAACCGCCGGAGCGTCTTGGTCGCGCTCTTTGTCTTTCGGGATGAACGCCTGGCATAGCAGCGAGGCGACGATGCCGATGGGGATGTTGATGAAAAAGATCCATCTCCAGTTGTAATTGTCCGTGAGCCATCCGCCCAGAGTGGGTCCGATTACCGGACCTACGATTACGCAAATGCCGAAAATTGCCTGAACAAGCCCCTGTTTTTCCTGTGGAAATGCCTCGAAGAGGAATGCTTGTGCTTTTGCCAGCAAGCCTCCGCCGAAAAGACCCTGCGCTACTCGGGCTAAAACCAGCGTGAGGAGATTTGTCGAAATGCCGCAGAAAATAGAAGCGATCGTAAAGCCGATCATCGAGAAAATGAAATAGCGCTTCTTGCCGAACATGTCACCGAACATGACAGCAAGAGGCATGGTGATAACGTTGGCAATTGAATAGGATGTCACCACCCAGGCTGCTTCGCTGGTGGTGGCGCCCAGGTTGCCCTGAATGTGCGGCAGAGCGACGTTGGTAATGCTGGTATCGACGACTTCAATAAGCGCGGCAATAGCAACACCGACAAGGAAGAGCCAGCGGACTATTTCGCCGTCCTCATCTACCCGGCGTTGCAGTGCTTCTTGGAGATAGGTTGCCATTGAGTCGCCTGTTTACTTCTTCGGATCGCGCAACCCGCCAACCACCATATCGAGAAGCTGCTTGGCGCTTGCATCTAATTCGGCTCGTGTCATGCGCGTCTCGGACTCGGTGTAATTGTTGAAATAAGGTGGGAATATGCTTGACACAGCCATGAGAAATGTCACTGCCGTTTTTTCGTTGGCTTTCTTTTGGCTGATTTCACCAGCCTCGGCTGCTTTCTTCAAAAACTTCAGCACGCGCTCACGCTTGCGGATATAGAACTCCGTAAAACGCGGCTTGAACTGCAACGATGTATAAAGCAACGCCTCCGGTGTATGGATATCTCTTGTCACATAGTCATAGACCATGAGCGCGCAGCTATGAAATGTCTCTTTTAAAGATTCAAGGGGAGAGCCTTTTATGTTCTCCGTCTTTTCATCCATCATTGATTGAATTTTGACCGCGTACCTTTCTATGACGCGCATCAAAATATCTTCTTTTGTGCGAAACTCGAGATATACAGATCCCTTTCCGATACCAAGATGCTTGGCTATGTCCTCGATGCTCGTGCGCTCATAACCGTATCGAGAAAACAGCTCGACAGCTGCTTCCTCGATCAGTTCCCCACGATTATGAATGGATTTGGTGCGCGCCATATTTCCTCCGCCCATCCATTCTTGACCAATTTTTGATTTTAGTCAATTATCCGATTGTAATCTTTGCAGCGCGCTGAATCGCTTGTACCAGAGCATTCGTTTTTTTTGCTGCCGAGATCCAGAGTAGAGGTACGGGTAGCCGGCTGTGTCAAACATTTGGAATTGGAGTGTTTTTGACATGATTGCTGAGCTTGCTTGGGCTGTCTCGATAAGGTGATTCAAAATGAGAGCGCATTTGAAAGTAAAGGCGCTGCGCAGCAGGGTCAATCGAACCTTGAATTTTTTCATTTCGCATTTCTCCACGGCGCAGCGCCCCTATCTTCACCCTCTTCTATAAACTCTCTGTTTCGGATGTAAATTCGGCTCCTTCCATAGCCGTCCCGTGGGGGTTGGTAGTAACCACGTTGTTGTTCGGACCGCTCTCTCGGTTGCCAGTAATTGTCTTGTAGCTGTTCATAGTAACCTCGAGAACTGTAGCTGTGTGTCAATCTGTCTTTTGTGAGCCATTTGCTAAAAGCGCGATCATTCGAGCGCTGCAGGTCTGCGGTGACACTTACATAGTCTGCCCTGTAATTGACCACGTCCGGAGTCAGCCCTGCCTTTCGCATGATTGCCACCACGTCCAGCGCTCCGTCGCGCAGCAACTCTGGATGCTTGCCCTCAGCTATCTCTTCCAAAATGTTTTTATCGACAATCTTCTGCTGTAAGCTTCCGAAGCCCTGGTGAGCAGCTGTACGGTATTGCTGAACCTTCCTTTGAATATCTTCCGCGCTTGCATACCCGTCGTATTGTCCGTCCTTTTCGTCGACAAATGCCATCAAGGAACTTCCATATCCGTCGAATAACTTTCTGCTATCTTCCTTTATAAAAGACTGCAGCCGTTGTTGGGACTGAGAGATCAAATCACTCATTTCTATTGCATCGATGGAGTGTTCAGGCCCCGAGTAGGCAATGATATTGAAGGTGTCGCCGCGCTTAGCCAGTTCGTTGATAAACACCTGATCGATGTTGTCTTTACCAGTCACTTTGTTCCAATATCTGGAGAAAAAATCTTTATTTTCATCTTTCGCGGATTGCAACTCTTCGACAGTCAGCTTGCCATCTTTGTTTTCGTCAAGCTCGAGGAAGTGGTGTTTCAAGAATCCTATGCACAGATCCGGCAGAATCTGTCGACTTTCCAGCTGCCGTCTGATTTCATCCTGGTTGTTATCGCTTGATGATCTACTGAACAGTGCTTGCGCTTCGTCGTGAAATTTTTTGTACGCATCAGCGTCTGAATTGAAAGAGTTTTCTCTCAGGGCCGCTTCAGTTTTATCGGCGATTTGATAAAGGTATTCTTCTGGCATGGGGTTCGCTTACCTGCGTGGGGGATACTTTGCAGTAAAACCCGCGAAAATGACGCCAGCATAACGATCGGACTTTCCAGTCAGCGCTGATTCTGGCAGCTACCCGACAGCGTCCTACGGACATAAATGAGCTTGTTTTTGGGTACATTGGCAGCAGCCGGCAGTGCCAATATATGATTAAAAGACTGGCAAAACTAAAGCTCGTTCACAAAGGCATTTTGATTATCCTTGTGCCTCTCGTCTTTCAATGCCTGGTGTATGTCCAGCTTAAGTC
>JAYRNY010000189.1:0-2330 GCA_041911975.1 bacterium
GTCCGTGGATCACTGCTTGCACAGTTTGTTTGGCGTTTCAAAGCTGGCTGCCGACCAGTTGGTTCAAGAATATGGGCGCTATTTCGACATGCGCACTGCTTGCTTCCGTGGCGGCTGTCTCACCGGTCCGAATCATTCCGGCGCCGAGCTGCACGGCTTCCTGGCATATCTCATGCGCTGCGCCGTCATCGGCAAGCCGTACAAAATTTACGGTTACAAGGGCAAGCAGGTGCGCGACAACATCCACAACGATGACGTCATGCGCGCTTTCCACGAAGTGATAAAAGACCCGAAAGTGGCGCGGGTGTACAATATCGGCGGCGGACGTACCAGCAACTGCTCGATGCTGGAAGCGATCACTCTTTGCGAGGAGATTTCCGGCAATAAGCTCGATTCGACGTATGTCGACGGTTCTCGCATCGGCGACCACATCTGGTGGATCAGCGACAACGGCAGATTCATGGAAGACTATCCGAACTGGAAAGTCGAGAAAAACATCAAAGACATTCTCACTGAAATCTATAACGTCAACAAAGAGCGTTGGGTAACTGTCTAATTATCTTCGCGCGTTATCAGGCTCTGTGTTTTAAGAAACACCATAACGTGTATGTTTATAAGGCCTGAGTTGGCTCCAGTGGCGGATAATGCGGATTCTTATCTCTGGAATTTGTGGTTTTGTCGGCAGTTCGCTTGCGCGTTTTCTGCTGGAATCGCATGCCGGATTGAAAATCTACGGATTCGACAACTTCTCGCGGGCGGGAAGCCAATTGAATCGTGACGTGCTAAAGGCTCTTGATGTCGATGTCTTGCACGCTGATGTACGATCTGCCAGCGACATGGAGCAGATGCCGAAGGTCGATTGGATCATTGACGCTGCGGCAAACCCATCTGTTCTCGCCGGCGTGGATGGTGTCTCCAGCCCGCGCCAGGTGCTTGATGCTAACCTTTACGGTACGATCAATCTGCTGGAAAATGCCCGCCGCCACAATTCCGGTTTTATCCTTCTTTCCAGCAGTCGAGTTTACTCAATCAACGCGCTGAAAGAAGTTCCTTTGCGCGAAGAAAACTCTGCGCTCGTGTTCGATAGCTCGAAAAAGGCTCCGGCTGGCGTTTCCGCTAAAGGCATTGATGAAAGTTTTTCCACCCAGGCTCCAATCTCGCTTTACGGCGCCACCAAGCTCGCATCAGAGGTGCTGGCTCTGGAATACGCAGAGACTTACAAGCTGCCGGTCTTCGTCGATCGCTGTGGCGTAATTGCCGGGGCAGGGCAATTTGGAAAACCGGACCAGGGAATTTTTACTTACTGGATCAACTCCTACCTGCGCAAAAATCCGCTTAAATACATCGGCTTCGGCGGCACTGGGTATCAATTGCGCGATGCTATGCATCCCAAAGACTTAGCCATTCTCGTGCAAAAACAAATGAGCAAATCGAGCGCGGGTCGAAACGATATCATCAACGTCGGTGGTGGCGCGGACAACGCGATGTCGCTCAAGCAGCTTTCGGATTGGTGTGAGAAACGTTTTGGCGCGCATGATGTCGCTTCTGTGAAGGAAGATCGGCAGCTGGACATCCCGTGGGTGGTGATGGACAGCTCACTTGCGCAAAGCACGATCGGCTTCGAGATAACGATGAAACTTCCGGAAATCCTGGAGGAAATCGCCAAACATGCAGAGGCGCATCCTGATTGGCTGAAGGTGTCAGGCTCATGAAATCACCAAAGCCGACAGGCGACAAGATCAACAATATCGCTGTTGTAATTCCTGCGTACAACGAAGAAGGATGCATCGAGTTGACCGTCAGGCACTTGCATTTGGAGCTCACTGCCAATAAAGTGCCACACGAAATAGTCGTTGTGGACGATGGCAGTTCCGACAATACCTGGCAGATTTTGACCGATTTGACCAAGGATGTGCCTGCCTTGAAGCCTGTCAAAAACCTGGGTCCGCACGGTTTTGGACGTGCCGTTATTTGCGGTTTGCAGAATTTCGATGCTGATGCGGTGACCGTCATGATGGCAGACAATTCGGATGATGCCAATGACGTCGTGCGCTACTGGCAGAAGCTCAACGAAGGCTACGACTGCGTCTTCGGCAGCCGCTTCATGAAAGGCGGCGGCGTCATCGACTATCCCGTGCACAAACTGATCATGAATCGCATGGCGAATTTGTTCGTCCGGATCATATTCAACGTCAATTTCAATGACACCACCAACGCGTTCAAAGCTTACAGGAAACGCGTAATCAAAGGCTGTGCTCCGTTCATCTCGCAGCATTTCAACTTGACGGTCGAAATTCCCCTGAAGGCAATGGTGCGAGGATACAGCTGGA
>JAYRNY010000190.1:0-4670 GCA_041911975.1 bacterium
TCCTTGCCGGCTTCGAGAAGAACAAGCTCGAAACTTCCGCAATCATTTGCAGCCAAAAGCAAATTGCCGTCCTGGAGCGGCGCATAGCTGGACATGCCAAAAACCCAGGCAGGTAGCGCATGCTCCCGCTTTTCGTTCAAAACAGGAACGGCTTTCGAGTACAAGTCCTTGCTGAGGGATCCTTGCAAATGTTCTGCGGCGATCTTGTATAAATTCCAATATCCTGTTTCTTCATTGGCGAAAAATAGAGTGCCGTCGTGCCCCCACTGCGGCTGAGAAACGGACAGCTCCTTGCCTCCAGCGACTCGCTCTACATTTGTAGGCTTACCGTCCTTATCTAGTTGCGCGAGATAAAGCTCGCTTTCATCCCACGGCATATTGGGATGGTTCCATTGAACATAGCAAGCAAACCGTCCATCCGGACTGACGCGCGGAGACATGTAGAAATCGGCTCCACCAGCAATCTCTGTGATTTCGCCCTTTTCGTTGATCGACGCGATCGAATTGGCAACGTCGTGCTCTTTTTCTCCGTGCGTTTCCATCACGCAAAAAAGAAGTTTGCGCGTGCGATCAAAATTGTAGTCAGCAAATCTAGTGTGATCGTTTCCCGCCAGGAAGCTCGGCAAAGCGCCAGCCTTTGTTACATACACTTGCTGATCGGCGAAGTTGGAGAAGTAAATTGTGCCGTCAACGACAAGATAGTCGCCACCACCATATTCGTGCACACGAGTGCGTGCGTTGAAAGGCGCATGCAGCATGTCCTCGATTTTTCCTGAGGCAGAGCGCCTGACGATGACGTTGCGTCCGCCCTCTAGTGGTCGCCCTTCCAGCCAGTAGAGATCTTCGCCGTCCCATTGCGGCTGACCTACCTTGATTACACCAGCGGCAATGTCCGATGCCGCAAGCGGTGACGTCCAGGAACCAAAAGGCTTTTTCACAACCTGTGACATGTTGAAATCCTCGCGCAGCCGTGCTGATACATGGGAGTTTTTGTGAGACCAAAAACTCTATCAGCTTCGCGAGATTAAAGCAGGGAAAGACGGACTTTTTATGATCAATGCAAAAACGGGCGGCATGTAAGCCGCCCCTACATCGGCTGGTGGCGCGAAATCTTGCGTTGCGTGTGTCATGAGCTGTCGCTTCACAGCAAGCAGTTGTTCGATGGAATTGCAGGCAGAGCCTTGCGATTGCATCAGCGGCAAAAGTATTTCAACACGTTGATTTCGATTCGGCTCGATGTAGCATCTTTCAAGGGAGTTCAATTCAATGCCGCAATCCGCAAGCTTCGAAATCAGCTCATTGCGAGGCAATGTAGACTTGAAGCGCAGTAGTAGTTCGTATCCCGTCGCTCCTGCATTCATCGATACAAAGTCTCTCAACTCGCTGACAAGTAGCGTCATCAATTCCTGGCGACGCTTTGAAAGCGCCGTCCGCTGACGGAAGATAGCCAGCTCCAGCGCGCCCGAATCAATCATGCGCAAAAGAACCGTGTGCTCCATCTTCGGCTGGCTGAATGCTCTTGCATCAACCACAGAACCGAGTCTATCCAGAAGGCGGTCCGGAACAACAAGGTACGTGAGCTGGCACAACGAGCCCATGTACGTGCCGAACGAACCCAGGTGAATGGCATCCAGAAATTTGTTGTATAGAGACGGCTCCGGGTTCTTCCCATACCGCAAAAGCGCTGCCGCATCGTCCTCGAGCAGAATTGCCTGATTATGTCCGGCATAGCGAGCGAGCTGCTGGCGGCGGCGCTCCGACATCATCACGCCGGTTGGATTTTGCGCCGAAGGAGATACGGCAATGATTTTTACACCCGAACTCGGCTCCAGATCTTCAATCGCGGCACCTTCTCGATCGACCGACATAAGTTTCAGTTGCAACGAGCGTCGAGAAAATTCAAGGAAAAGAAGCGGATCGCCAGGGTTTTCAACGGCAACGGCATCTCCAACATCTAAAAAATGCTCGACGATAAAGCCAATCGCCTGCCACTTAGTGTCAAACAAAAGAATGTTTCTCGGATAAGAAGAAATGCCACGCGCCCTCAAAAGGAAAGCAGCGACAGCGTTTCTAAGTCGCGGAACCACATCAGCTTGCCCGGCGCTGGAAAGCTCTTGCCCCCCGCTGTCAAAGATGGTCTGCATCGTTTTCAACCAGGCTTTTACCGGGACCAATTCCGCCGGTGGTTTTTGGAGAAGCTCGCCCAGACGGTTGTCAAACCGGCTGTTCTCTGTAGGCTCGGAATTACCCAGAGGCCCCATCGTTCCTTGCAGCACCAACTGCGGGTTCACAACAGTGCACCCGCCACGGCGCGCCGAGAGAAACCCTCGTCCTTTCAACTCTTCGTAACAGCGCACCGCCGTCACGCGCGAGATGCCAAACTGCTCGGCAAGAGTGTATGTTGACGGAACCGGGTCACCCGGTTTCAGCTTCCCGGCTACGATATCAGCAATAAAAGACTGCTCAAGCTGCTTGTAGAGCGGCACGTCACTGCCTGCCGCCAGTTCAACTGTCTTAACCATGCCACGCTCCATCACGGTACGGCCGAGACAATACAGGGGGGGCATTTCGGAGTTGTTAAACGACGTGGCGCCAGCAATGACAAGAGCGGTCGTATATGGGAGAATCACGGCTAGAAGCTTGAGCATCAGGTAAATCGAGGCGTTGGCACCCTTGTCAGTACGTACCCTCAAGACTATTCGCGTTGACTATTTCGCGCTGCTGAAAGAGCAGCGCGGGCTCGCCAGCGAAAAATTGGAGACGGAATGCGCGACCGTAAAAGAGCTTTACGAGGAGCTGCAAGGACGCTATGGCTTCTCTCTTAAACATTCATCAATAGCGGTCGCGCTCAATGATGAATTCGCAGACTGGAGCCATGTGCTTCGCGAAAGCGACAAGGTCGTCTTCATTCCACCGGTAGCAGGCGGTTAGGCGCAGTGTTTTCTCTCTCAAACACACCTATCGACACCGAGGCGCTCAAGCGCCTGATCAACACGCCCAAAGCCGGAGCTTATGTGGCTTTCGAAGGTTGGGTGCGGGAGAGCAACGAAGGTAAAGAGGTCACTGCACTGGAATACGAAGCTTACGAAGAATTGGCGGTAAAAGAAGGGCAAAAAATTCTCGACGAAGCTCAAAAGTTCCACATCCTAAAAGCTCACTGCGTCCACAGAACCGGACCGCTGAAAATTGGCGACCTGGCTGTGATGGTCGTTGTTTCGTCCGCGCACAGAAAAGAAGCATTTGTTGCGTGCGAGTTCATCATCAACGAAATAAAACAACGCGTGCCCATTTGGAAACGTGAATCATATGCAGACGGCTCAACCTCATGGGTAAACTGCGCGCACGGACATGATAATGCGCAGACGCACACGGATGGTCACGCAGGAACTCATGCACACGATCTTTTAGAAACTCAAGCGCATGATCATAAACAAGATCGACTAAAAGAAGGTGTTCGACCATGAACACTGTTTCAACGTCCACGCAAAACGTATTGATTGACCGCTTCCAGCGAGTCCACACCTATCTGCGCATCTCGGTCACTGACCGCTGCAATTTGCGTTGCGCCTATTGCATGCCGGCAGAAGGGATTGTCTATCGCCCCAAAAAAGAACTGCTTACATTTGAAGAGATCGAAAAGGTCGCTTCGATCATGGTCAAGCTTGGCGTAACGAAGATCCGCTTGACGGGCGGAGAACCGATGGTCAGACGAGAAATTGAAAAACTCGTTCAACGACTGGCACGCCTGGATGGTTTGAAAACACTGGCGATGACCACCAACGCGACACTGTTGTTCGACAAAGCGGCAGTTCTAAAGGAAAACGGCATTAAGGCGCTCAATATCAGCCTGGACACTTTGCAGAAAGAGCGCTTCACCCAACTGACTAGACGCGATCAATTCGATCAGGTTTGGTCCGGTGTTCAGTCGGCGCTCGTGCAGAATTTTGACGAGTTGAAATTGAACGCCGTGGTTATGGCCGGCTTTAATGATGATGAGCTGCTGGATTTCGCAGACTTCGCATTTCACAATCGCATTAATGTGCGCTTCATAGAATTCATGCCGTTCAAAGATAACGAATGGAAAATCGACAAAGTAGTCACCTACCGAGAGATGATCAAGACAATTGAAACGCGTTACAAACTGAATGCACTGTCCGCCCATCCATCCGCTGTCGGTAAGGATTTCGCCATATCAGACAAGGACGGACAACTGGGCAAAGGCACGCTCAGTTTCATTACCTCAATGTCGGACAGCTTCTGTTCCACATGCAATCGCCTCAGACTCACCGCAGATGGATCCATCAAGTCATGCTTATTCTACCCGGCGGAAATCAACCTCAGAGACAGAATGCGGGAGGGTGCTAGCGATGAGGAAGTCGAAGAAATGATCCGCTATTCACTGTCATTAAAACCGGAGGCGCACGCACCGGCAGAAGAATTATCACAATCAGACAACCGCACAATGATTGAAATCGGCGGATAGAAATGACGATTGGAAATGTAGGGGCGGCAATCGTTCCGCCAAATGATAGAGAAACCCTGAATTAGAGACAGCAATCTAAAGTGTAGGGGCGGCTAACATGCCGCCCGCCAATGAAGAAACCCAGTCACGAGAGAAAACCATGCGAGACATTTCGGCAAAAGTAAACACACTGCGAACGGCGACGGCA
>JAYRNY010000191.1:0-2553 GCA_041911975.1 bacterium
AGGTGAAAATCGCAATCAGGCAAGTCCAGTAGTTACAATCGAACGCGCTCGCGCGATGATTCTGAAGAGGCTGAATAGCGCTGCCTTTGCTGTCTTGCCGATCTAATGACAACCGGACTTGTCATGCTTTGAGGGGCGCAAAAGCTGCTCTGAATCATGGTTGTGAAGTGGTGGCATTCGACGCAAAAAAGGTACCTGTTAAAGTAGGCGACTGAGAGCTGACAGCTTTCCCCCGACCCGCATTTCTGGAGACTATCTATGCTGGAAGAGCTTTTTGGCACGACCAAGCCGTTGATCGGCGTCATTCACTTGTTGCCTTTGCCGGGCTCCTCGCGCTTCGACGGTCATCTTGAACAGGTGATGTTGCGCGCCGAGCAGGAAGCGGCGGCCCTCACCACCGGTGGTGTCAATGGCATTATTGTGGAAAATTTTTTCGATGCTCCATTTACCAAAGGGAGAGTGGACACGGCTACTGCTTGTGCTATGTCGCTTGTAGTGAAACGGGTCATGGCTATTAGCGATCTGCCTGTCGGCGTCAATGTTTTGCGCAATGACGCGCTAACGGCCCTGGCTGTGGCTTCCACGACTGGCGCCCGCTTCATTCGAGTCAATGTTCTTACCGGAGCGATGCTTACCGATCAAGGAATTATCGAAGGAGAAGCGCACGCTCTTCATCTCTATCGCCGCCAGCTCATGGCCAATAAGGAAGTGCGTATCCTTGCCGACGTGCTTGTGAAGCATGCATCACCTCTGACTGCTAGTGCGGATATAAAACTGATTGCCAAGGATACGGTCCACCGCGGTCTAGCGGACGGACTGATTGTAAGCGGCACCGCGACAGGATCTGCCCCCGACATGAAAGACTTCAATGCTGTGCGTGAGGCCCTGCCGGACACGCCGCTTTTCTGCGGCAGCGGCTGCACGAACGGTAATATCAAAGAAATCCTTTCTGTTGCCGACGGCGTGATTGTCGGTTCTTCTCTCAAAAGACAGGGGCAAGTGGAAAATCCGGTCGATGTGGAACGCGTGCGCACACTGGCTCAAGCTGCGCCGAAAGGATAAATCGTGGGGCTGCATTGCCGACGGATAAGCGAAGGGCGCCGAGGAGGCGGCCGAAGCGAGTGTCGGATGCGCGCGGAGAGCGGCGCGCAAGAGAGCTCGGAGCGCTTACAAACGAATTGCCGCCCCTCTTACGGAAGCTAATTGCTAGAATTCGACGCCGCTGTCTTTGGCAGGTTTTCTGGCTTGATTTCGGGAGCTTGTTTTATTTTGAGAGGGCGGAGCAACTTTCATTTCGCCGTAGAGTGGTCCGTCGAAATCGTCATCGTTGCTCGATTTAGAGCCGGGATCCTTGTAAAAATCGTCGTCTTCCATACGAGTTTTTGGGTTTTTCTCGAGCAGAGTCTTGATCCTCTCGAAGTCTGCATCTGCTTGAAACATCCAGCATTTGACGCGATCGGTCCAGACCACCATATCAACAATGGCTTGCGATATGTCGGGATTGTCCTGTCTCAATCTGGCCACAACCCAGTCGGGGAGACTGGTTTGTTCCATGCTCTCCATCTCTTGCGGCTCGACGACGACGCAAAGTCCCTCGGAAAGCAGTGTAGCCAGCGACTGTATTTGCTGCCGGCGTGTCAAAGTCAGACGGGCCAGAATGGCGCTGAGCGGCTGCCTGCCGTCGAATATTGAAAGAAGCTGCTGAGCGCTCTCCGGTAATCTCTGCGTGCGAGCGTCTTTTACAGGGCTCAGAACCGACTGTCCGGTGATTCTCAATTGATCGAGAAAGCGCTTTTGTTCGGCATAATGCTGACCTTCTCGGATAAGTTTGTCGGTAGATTCTTCCGGATCTTCTGAATTTATTGACCGCTCCTGCGGGTCTACTGCATCAATTTCGATGAAGGAAAAACTGCCAGACAGCCAGAGAAACAGCTCCAGAAGAGCTTCCCTGCCCAGAAGTGCGTCAGCTTCGGCATGCACGATGGAGCCGTCTTCAATGAGAACAGTGGCTGTCTTTGCGCCCTGCAAGAGGCTGAACTTTCCTGTCAGCGCGCCGTTGCGCACCAGCTGCAAGAGATTTGGCAGTGAGACCTTGGACAGCTCGCCGGTCAGTTGCATTCGGGGCGTGTTTCCTTTTAATTCAGCCTTTTGCTTAGCGGTTTCAGCACTAACAGTATACAAAGTATTGCTTTACCCACGGCTGCGTCATTTCGACGCCCGCGCGTGATATATACTGAACCTCTGTTTTTTTGGTTTTTTCGCGCTTTATAACGCGCCTATTGCGCTTTTCTTTGGAGTATTCAAGTCATGGAAGTAAAAGAGAACATCGAGCAAAAGAACAATGAGCCGGCAGATGTTCTGGGCGATGAGGATAAAGACTCAGACAAGGCTAAGTGGTACACGCAGACCATTCAGCAGACCGAGCTTGCCGACTATTCGCCTGTAAAGGGTTGCATGGTGATCCGACCGTACGGATATGCGCTCTGGGAAAACATCCAGAGAGCACTCGACAAGATGATCAAAGACACCGGTCACCAGAACGCCTACTTCCCG
>JAYRNY010000192.1:0-3879 GCA_041911975.1 bacterium
AGCCGGAG
The DNA here is from genome assembly GCA_041911975.1 of bacterium. Taxonomy (GTDB): domain Bacteria; phylum Cyanobacteriota; class Vampirovibrionia; order Obscuribacterales; family Obscuribacteraceae; genus QKMZ01. Next base: position 9 of record JAYRNY010000192.1, read on the forward strand.
TCATTGCCTGATAAGAATCATCCACCTTAATCAGAACCTTCTCCTCGGTGCTTGCCTTTGACAGTGCTTTGAGGTCATTCAGTCCAGGGTGGTACTGCATGAATTCAGGTAATTCCGCAGTGTTCATCAGGTCACCGGGCCTGCCGTGCGGACGCTCATGAAGGAACATATGGTCTAGCCTCTCATGCCCTGCAATTGCATCTTGGAAGTAGGCATTGTCGCCTTCAGCATTGGGCACATATTTTTCACGCATAGCACCAGGTTTTAGCGTTGCTCGCGGGGAGCCATTCCCTGTAATCCTCTCCATTGCTTCAGTGTTTGTCATCCACGCTTTCGGAAAGGTTTCGCGTGTTGCTGTGGGTAGGTGCCCGAGATCAACCATCTTGTATTCAACGGGCTCCATAATGCCTGGAACACTGTGCAAAGAACCACTAACATCAATAGGTCTGCTGTTCTTAACTATGGCTTCGGTAGCCGGTCCATGCATTGTTCGCAGTGTGGGATCTCCCGAAAACAGATCAACTGCTTTCCCGCCTGTCACCCAGTGGCCGTCTTCGGTGACGACTAGCTTGGTATGTTTGATGGGCGCTTCTGCTGCCAGTGAGGAGCGAATTGGAATGCCATTTGCGGCGATAGCGTCAGTCGCAGGACCTATGGTTTCTGCTGCAAAGCCTCTTACATGAAAAGTGCTTGGCATAATTGTGTCGACGTTCGGGTCTATGCGTCCGTCTTTCACGATACCGAGGATGCCTGTCTCTCCAGGGCGCGGGCATGCGCCAATTTTCTTGGAGGCAGTTATGACGGCGTCTGTTGCTGGTTCCATGAAGGGTTTTTCCATTGCTGTGCCACCGGAAGCAACTCCTCGAGCTGTGGCAAGAACCGCATTCTCAGCTTCAATGGCTCCTTCCTTTCCCAATCCGAGAAGCGGGCGCCCATATCTTGCTACTGCAATCGTAGCGGCAACCGTGGCTGCTGCAGCAGCTCCGCCAACACGCCAGTTTTTGGGTTCTGAAATGGATTCGGCAAACTCATTTAGCAGAGCATTGTCGTTGATTGCCTTTTTCACGGCGGTCGCCGCGCCGTCGCTGCCGACTTCGTTTTTTAGCATTTGAGAGAACTCCGGTGGGGTCACCCCCACTCTAGCCGCGCGAGCATGAAGGCACTGTGAAGGACAGGCACGGTTTTTCCCATGCCCAGTGCGTTTTAGCGTGAACTACACGTGAACATGAAGCGGGCGGCATGTAAGCCGCCCCTACAGCATGTTTCTAAACCTTCAATCCTTGAAGGAGTTCTGCGCTTGATGGAAAGGCGCTGTGGATGCCGCTGGCTCTGCTGGCGCCTGATAACGCGTCTGTGGAGGAGGTTTGCGATGAGCCGCTTACTTTCGCCTTTTCACCGGTGCCTTCCATTACTGCCTGCTTGCCCGCTTTGCCGTCGCCCTGCGGTATAACGGGGGACGAAGCAGCGTCTCCATTGGATGAGCCATCTGCTGTATTTGCTGCTCCATCTGCTGGACCTGTAGATGGGGCGATTTTCTTCGCGTTGGCAACGACCGCGTCGCTGTATTGTTTCGCCAGCCCGTTGCCGCTTTCCGACTCGACTTCATGCGCGGCTCTTTCGCTGCCATTCTGTTTTCTGCCATCGCCGCTGCCGTATTCAATTCTTAGCATCTGAAATTCCTCGAAGGTGGGGGTTGCAGACATGGTGCATGCGAAAGCGTTGAGGCAGCGTTAAGTAGCTTCTCAGTGGCGCCGCATGCGGCAATTCTTTGTAGGGGCGATGCCATGCATCGCCCTCCTGAGCAAGGAGGCACATGTGTCTTGCCTACAGAAAAGTGTCCGTCTTTAATAATGTGGAGGTTTCCACACAATTCCTTTACGAATTAAAGGGAGAATTAAAAGACTAAAGCGAAGTTTCGCTAAGCCCTCCCTTATGGTTGAATTGGCATGCCCAGATGGCAACGGAATTGAACGCGAGAGTTATGAACGAACCGGAAACACAGCTTCTTTCTGAGGACAGCTCCCCTCGGCAAAATTTGTTGCTTGTCGATGATGACATCAAGTTTTGCCGCCTGATAAGCGATTATCTGCATCGCTACGGATACGTCGTCAGCTTTGCGCATGAGGGAAAGTCGGCGCTCAAGATGATGACGGAAGGCACCTGGGATGCCATTATCCTTGATGTGATGCTGCCGGTGATGGATGGCTTTGAAATTCTGAGAAAGATAAGGGAAACCTCTAATGTGCCGGTCTTGATGCTGACTGCGCTTGGTGATGAAACAGACAGGATAGTTGGGTTGGAAATTGGTGCGGATGATTATTTGCCGAAGTCCTACTCTCCACGCGAGCTGTTGGCGCGGCTTAAGGCCGTTTTGCGCCGCACGAGCAGAATGCCTGGTGATGGTAAAGAAGACGACGCCGAAGAGATTGTCGTCGGCAGTCTGCTCATTTCACAAGCCGCTCATACAGCTACTCTCAACGGTGAGACATTATCGTTGACACCGGTGGAATATCACTTGCTGGTTGTTCTGGCACAGGCAGCAGGGCGTATAAAGAGCCGCGAACAATTACTCAATGAAATTCGCGATCGCAATTATGACGTCTTCGATCGTTCTATCGATGTGCATGTCTCCGCGCTGCGACGTAAGCTGGGAGACGATCCTAAGAGTCCGAAGTTTATTCGCACAGTGAGATCGGTTGGTTACATGTTGATTCCCCCTCCGGAGAAGGGAAGATGAAACTGGCTCATTCTCTGTATGTGGAAACACTGGCGCTTCTTGTTCTCTACCTTTCCGCGCTGATCGCTGTGGTATTTATCGTCTTCAACACTCAATTCGGAGCAGGTTGGGACGCGCTTTTGCAGAGTCCTCTCGGTGATAAGGTAGACACTGTCGCTGATGCAGTCAGCAATCAATTGCGCTCGTCGCCTGAGAAGAAATGGGATGAAGTGCTGGATTTGTTCGGTGGTCTTTATCACGTCAAATTCTCGGTGTTCGATATGGAAGGACATCAAATAGCCGGCAACAAAGTAGATCTGCCAGATGCCGTGCTGGAACAATTTGCGCTGCCGATGCCGCCGCATTTTGGTGCTCGGGGTAAGGGATTTATGCCACCTTTTGCCGTTCTTGGCACTGTGCATTCAATTGAGGTTGGCGCTGGAACTGTTGGCGCTAGTGCACCGCATGCAGTGGCGGAGGCGGTTCCTGCTTCGCCTGTGCCGTATGGCGTTACAGCCGCTGCACCTGCGGTTCCGCTCTTCGAAGAATACATTCCAGGTGCGAAGGGATTCGGCGGTCTTCGGACGTTCACTCGCCGTGCAGAACGAATTTACCCGCATGCAACGCAACATCAGAAGTTATTGTTCTCCGGCGGCGACTCATTGTTTTTCCGCACGCCGCCAGGCTCTCCGCATATTATGCCGTTTTCCGGAAAACCAGGGGGAGACTTTGGCGCGCCGCCTTCGATTTTTTATCAACCCGGCAAACGCTTCGACCCGCGAGAAGTTTATGGACCAGGACCAGGACCAGGACCAGGACCAGGACCAGGAACCATGTCGTTTCAAGTGACAAGCATTCCGCACATGCCCATGCCTGCTCATGGAAGATTTTTGATACATACTACAAAACCAGATCACTTTTATTTTGGCACGCGTATTGATTTGATGGGCGAAAATTATTTCCGTCCCGGTCCTTCCATACTGCTGGCATCGACAGACAACATATGGCAAACCGGATTGCTGCTCGATTTCAAAGTGCTGGCAATGGCGGGAGGTGCTATCGCATTGCTTTCGATTGTCTTTTGGCTGCCTTTCATCTACCGCATTACAAGAGCCCTCTCAGATCTCACGCTTGCGACAGAGAGAATTGCAGAGG
>JAYRNY010000193.1:0-2186 GCA_041911975.1 bacterium
CGGCTCCGCGACCGGCTCATGTCCGCGAATAGCCACGCAGCTGAAGCTGCCTGTTTCTGCATGAACAGTGGCGCCTGCGCGGCGATTCAGATGCTGAATACCGCCGCCCGCCCCGATTATTACCAATACTTAATTTGGGCGAGAGGCGGCGATCAGCCAAAAGGCTGATTTTATGAGAGTTTTTCAAAACTGCCAGATTAGCCTCGCGCGTTTCTTTTATAGGTCCTTTGGGCACAAACTTAATAGTGCCGTAATCCCACCAATTCAATTTGCGACTGGCGCTCTGTCAATCGACAAGAGCAGGTGGAGAATTGCGGCTGTGATTTTGTCAAAAAAGTGCTTTGATGAGACGCAGAAGGGCAACACCGAGTTCGGTGCCGAACGACCCTGAAACCTTTTTTGGTGTTCGCAGCCAGCTCCATTGAGTCAAAGCAAAGTCCGGCATTCAGCCGGTACTAAATTGATGCGTTCATTCTTTCTAAGCCAGAAAACTCAATAAGTTCTGCAAGACTTCAGTGCTATGACATGATGGATATGCGTAAGCAGCAATCGCCATCTGAAAAAACCCCGCTTATACTAACCCAAGCCCCTAGAGTTTGAGCTATGAAACCCAGATTGAAATCATTTACCAGAAGAAGAAACCGGCGTTCGGGACAAGGTATCACTGAATATGCCGCCATGCTCGCCTTCGTAGCCGTACTGGTTGCGTTGGTGTTCGCGTTTGCGCCGGGCAAACTTTCCCCGGCAATTTCGGCTGCATTCTCTGTGGTCGTCAGCCAATTGAACAACCTCGCCGGCGCGAGCGGTTCAGCATCCTGACATTCGCTTCTCGCCACGGCCAGTCGTTCATCCTTGCCTGGATGATATAAACTACTGGTCCCTGATGGGATTTTGCCGTGGCGGAAAATTTCAACGACTCCCGAAATTGGGAGTTCTGGATCGATCGTGGTGGCACTTTCACCGATGTGATCGGCCGATCGAAAAAACAACCTGATCTGCTGCGAGTTACCAAACTGCTGTCGGAATCTCCTGGACAGTACACCGATGCCACAGTCGAAGGCATGCGGCGCATTGTTGTTCAGGCGGAAGGAGAAGCCGGCGGACTGCCTGCACTGCAAGAAAAAATCGCCGTAGCGCGCATGGGCACAACCATCGGCACCAATGCGCTCTTGCAGCGCCGCGGCGACCGCTCAGCGCTTATTACCAATCGCGGCTTCAAAGACGCACTGCGCATCGGGTATCAGAATCGTCCAGATATCTTCGCGCTGGCCATCAAATTGCCGGACATGCTTTTCGAAACGGCTGTCGAGTTGAGCGGCCGATTTGACGCTTCGGGCAACGAGATTGAAAGTCTAGACCTGGAAGATGCCAAATCCCAGTTGAAAAAACTGCGCGACTCCGGAATCAAATCGATTGCCATTGTCTTCATGCATGCTTACCGCTATGACGACCACGAGAAAGCGGTCAAAGATCTGGCGTTGAAACTGGGTTTTGAGCAAGTGTCAACATCCAGCGAAGTAAGCCCGCTCATTCGCTTCGTCAGCCGCGGCGACACGACTGTCGTCGACGCCTATCTGACTCCTTTGCTCAATCGTTATTTGAAAACAATCACGGAACTGCTGCCCGAGTCGCGTCTTTTTTTCATGCAATCGAACGGCGGTCTTACTCCGGCTATGAATTTCCGCGGGCGCGATTGTCTTCTTTCCGGACCGGCCGGAGGAGTGGTCGCCGCAGCCAGATCCTCGGCTCTGGCTGGTTTCAACCATGTCATCGGCTTTGACATGGGCGGCACGTCCACCGACGTCTGCCACTATGACGGTCATTTTGAGCGGACAATGGAAACAGACATTCAGGGCGTGAAAATTCGCACACCGATGATGGCTGTGCACACGGTTGCTGCAGGTGGCGGGTCCATTCTAAGTTTTGACGGCGAGCGTTGCCGAGTCGGCCCGCAGTCGGCTGGTGCAAATCCAGGACCTGTCTGCTATCGGCGTGGCGGACCACTGGCGGTAACTGATGCAAATCTATTGCTGGGTCGCATCCAACCGAAATTTTTTCCATCAATTTTTGGCGTAAATTATGATCAACCGCTCGATAAAGACACGGTCAAGGAAAAATTTGCTCGACTGGCCGAAGAGATAGCCCGAGCAGGGTTGGCTTCGGAAGCAGGTTTGTCCAACGCCGAA
>JAYRNY010000194.1:0-1863 GCA_041911975.1 bacterium
CGATAGCGGAGCAATTTCCGGTCTAAGAACCGTCACTGTTGCCAGTGCACGGCTGAGAAAGCGGTATGTCGTCAGAGAAGAGCAGTTGCCGATCAGACTGGCAACTGGGCTTTCGTCTGCACCGATAATGATCAACGTAGGGAATGCAAACACTCTGTATCGCTTCTGCAGGTCAGCCACAAAACGAGCATTGACGCCGAATTGCTTTTGCGTGTCATTGATTCTCACAGGCATGAAGCGATCACCAACAAGATTCGCGACTTGAGAATTACTCATCGATGTGGCTTCCATTTTTTTGCACGGATCGGACCAGTCCGCATAAAACTCGAGCAGCAAAAGTTTGCCGCTTGCTTTTGCTTCCGCCAACAACTCATGCAGCTGTTCCTGGCTCTCAGGACTCAGTTCCATGACCGGCTTTGCAGGCGTCGAGGCAATGCGTTTGGCTTCAGCTTCCAATTGATCTCTGCTGGGAATCTGCGCCCAGGAAATTCCGCCTCCATTATTCACCACATTGTGCGATTGAATTCTGCTCACGACCACATCGCCGATCCGCAACGCAACGAGGATAGCAGCCGATATAACTAGCCACTTCGGCATGTAAGAAACTGATCTTTCTGATTTGGAATCCATCGAGTAGTCCTCAAACAACTATCACTAGATTAGGGCTAGTTAGTACCGTAGAAAAATTCCCGCTTGTTGGTCACTTCGACAGCAAACAACAAATACACCGAAAGTGCTGCCAGGTATGCTAAAAGCGCACCGGCAGCGGTAGTCGGATTGCTGATCAAGTCGTAGACATTGACTGTCGGAAGAATGAAATCAGCAATGTATTGAGACATGCTGAGCATGAATTTGGTTGTTTCAATCGACAGATCCTCCAGTGCCTTTCCGCCTGTAGCAACACTTACAGGCGGTATTGTTTGTCCAGCCAGCCAGATGTAAAAAGATAAAACAGCAAATATTTGGAATGCCGGATTGCGATTGAGCATAGTCAAAATCATCGCGGCAGAAATCAACGCTGCGTCCATGAAGCGCTCCAGCACCATACTGATTAGCGCCTGTGCCGTGATAGTTTCCCCAAAGTGAAGACCAATGGCAGCTATGACAAGGTTTTGCAGAGCAGCAAAACCGCCACCGATAAGAGTGATTGTTATCCATTTGCTGAATACATATTCACATCGGGAGATCGGTCTTGTGAAAATCAAAGGCAGATATTCGCCGCCGCGCCCGGATTGAGTGGCGGTATTTCCCGCCAACCCGAGGCACAAGACCATGAGGACGAACGCCACTCCGACTTTACCCGTGAGCATCTCGAAGGTTTGTGAATCGGAAGCTCCATGCAACATGGAGGCGACTTTCATCCCGATAGGCATGACGAATCCGAGCAAGATTACATAAAGAAGCTTCATCGGATCGAGGCACGCAGACATAGCGGTGAAGCGGATAATCGTGCTATTCATGCTGGTCACCTTTATTGGATATGTTTGAATCTGCCGAGCCGCTACTACGTCGATCGCTCGTGCCACTATTGCGTCGGTCGCTGGTGCCGCTGAGACGTCGATCACTGGCACCACTATCACCTGATTCACTGCTGCCGTCCTCATTGGAGAACAGCTCCTCCAGCTTGGCACGCTCGGGCACGGCTTCTTCGACCGGCAATCCATGCTCGACCAAAGTGCGAATCAAATGAGAGGCCATTTTGTTATCCCTGACGGAAAAACGTCCCCAGTCATGGTGGCACTCATCGACAGAAGCGCTCACACTCTGCGCGGCTTCAGCAACCACCGAATTCAAGCTGCCGTTCAACTGACTTTCCGGCCAGCGCACCAAAAGGAAATAGTCACTAACAGTACCTGAATGTAG
>JAYRNY010000195.1:0-4289 GCA_041911975.1 bacterium
CCGATCAGCAACTCGCCGGGTTGATCATGTGGGTTCCCGGCAGCGGCATCTTCTTTGTGGCGATTCTGCTTGTCTTTGCCCGATGGCTGAAAGCGGAAGACCGCAAAGCGCGCGCGGAGTTTCCGCCGCCGCCCTACGTGCAATAATGATTTGATAGACGGCACGGGCAAAGCGCGTACTTGTAGTAAGGTAGCACGGCCAATTCCCGATATTCAATTTGACCAGTATTACCCCATATCGTATAATTTTCAAAACTGTGGCACTTTCCTCAAGCAACGCGAAATAGTCAGTCAAACGATTCAATTCAGTGAGGATGCCGGTCATACGATTAGCTTATGATCGGCACATTCCTTGCATCACATCGAGCGGGCAAAGGTTTCTGTACATTGTGGCTTAAGTGAGCAATATGACACAAGACAACGCATCTGACTCTGTGATTCCCTCGACTAGTTCGGTGGCCAGTGCGGAATTAGCTGGACAGATGACACAAGACAACACACCTGACTATGTCATTCCCCAGCAGTATCAATTTGCTAAAATCAACGCTTTTCGTATCGGTGTATGCGCCTTTTTCGATGTTAGAGGCCACCAGATCGATGCGCGCCTACATGATGGTGCTCCCACCTTACAGGATATTATCGACAAGCTACCATCATTCAACACGTACGGTTCTGAATCAGAGATTACCAACAGCGATGAGCTCGTTGATCCGCAAGATTTACGTATTGAGCCCGGTGTGGGGCTGCGCAAACAGGTGCACTGGCTTACTGCCGAAGAAGAGTATGTGTCCGGCAAGCACGATGCAATTACTATCGTCTGTGTTGAAGGCGAGAACGACCACGGCGAGGCAGTTTACGCCTACTTTTCGGTGAGGCTGGAACGGCTCAATGCAATCTACGCCTGGGTACGCAGGGGATACTTGTATACCATGCCCTTTGGAAGGAGAATCAAAGAGGGTATCGGCACACGGGATCCAGAATTACGTGAACTAATGTTTGACAACTGGCTTTTTCTGGACGATCGAATTGTAGTTAAAATTATCAATCGAAAAGCCGACAGCGACTAAGGATTTCAGCGCTTGAAGGCAAGTATAGATATAGGCACTTATCGATTAATGAGCAAGCTATTATGAGCGACATTGAACAGTCCGGGCCTCCAGAAGAACAGTCGGGTAACAACACCAGTGGGGGTGTCGACATCGATGGGCCAAACGGTGTTAGTGTTGGAAGAGATGTTGTTGGAAGAGACAAAATAGAGGGCGACAAAGTCGAGGGTGACAAGTATAGCGCGGATACGATTATCGTTGTGCAAGGTCCTGCTGACCCAAATTCACCTCCATTTCCCGCTGAACAGTTCAAGAAACAACAGGCGGCTTCTTTCGAAGAATTGCTAAAATCTTTCAAGGAAGAATTAAAAAAAGACGCGAAAAATTACCAAACGATCCCTTTAGCGCTGTCCCATGAAACGCCGGAAAGCGTTCCCGACATCCGGGAACTGTTCGTTGAGCTAGAAGTGGAGTGCCCGCAAGGCTACCTCTTTAGCTCGGGTCGGAAAGCATGAGCTAAGGGCATAGCCAGTTTAGGGAGTGAATCAAAAGCAGTAGACACCGCATCAAAAGCAAAAAATTCGAATGAAATTCGTCGGCCCTTCAAAGATATCCGGGAGGAGATGCGTTGTTCTGTCATTCTAGGTGATGCGGGAAGTGGAAAAACTTTTTTGCTCTATCGGACAGCGCTCGATTATTTGTATGCTTCATCGGACAACAACTTGACTCCGATCTATATTTCGCTCAGACACTTTGAGCAATTCTACACTCCACGTCGACAAACCTACGAGGATTCAAACAAAGATGGCCGGATGCCATTTTGTGATTATCTCGCCGCTAATTTTAAAGGGTCTGAACTCAGCAGGGAGTTTTTTTCCGAGTTGCTTAACAGGGGCAGTTGCTTGATTCTTCTGGATGGGCTGGATAGGACGGTTAATCCATCTAGCATAGCCAGATGTGTCAATGAACTCATACTAGCCGATCGCAACAGATCGGCTGATGGAGAAAATTTATTAAATAGGTATATGATTACTGCCCGCCCAATACCGTGGCAAAGATCATGTACGAGCTTTTTTACAGTCAAACTATGGACATTCACTCTGACTAAATTAGAGATGCCTGGAATCCAAGGTTTGTTCGCAAAAGTGGTAGATGTACTTGATATCGAACCGCAACAGCGTGAAGTAGATCTCAAAAATCTAAATGACTTGCTAAATAAGAGTGATAAACTATTCAAAATTGCGCAACATCCTATGAACTGCACGCTCCTCGCTCTCGTCGTACATACCCGGTATAGCGAACTCAGCGACGAAGTCGCGCCTCGCCACGTTGAGTTCAAGATCTACGATGAGGTGATTGACCATTTCCTGGGCAGCCGAGATGCGCGTGACAATCAGGCATCGCCAAGCGATCCGGATATATTAGATGATGGCACGGGCTATCCAGCAATCGATTATGCGGAAGCTCTTGAATCGAGACGCAAACTATTATCGCATCTTGCATATGAAATGCAGCAGTCAGGAGGAGCTCTAGCGGCAAAGCAAGCAGAAGATCTGATGAAGAACCATATCGCAATCGAAAAGGATATGGATGACACGCTCGAAGGAGCACGACACTTCTTAAAGAAAATGCTGGATTTTGGAATTCTAACTATCAGTGAAAGGCGTATGCAGTACAATTTTATACATGACACTTTCAGGGAGTATCTGACAGCTGAACGGTTGCTAGAGATGGCTCAGAACTCGCCAGAGGATTATGCTAAGTGGGGATCAACGTCTTCCGATGCCTCTTCGTGGGTGAATGTGAAAGACTACCTTGGAAATCTTGCGCAAGATTATCCCGATCAAGTTCGATCGCTAATAATGGCACCCTTTTCCCAGGCTGGTGATTATGCATGACAGCTCGTTTGTAGACTCCTATAATCACCTCATATCGACTTTTGATCTGGCAAAAGGATTAGGCCCAGCTCTTCCTGTAACGGAACGCCAAGCCCTCGTAAAATCATTTTTGCATCTCCTAAGAGATACGGCACCAGACACTGAATACCCCAATGATGAGCCTTTGCTAACCGATCTAGAAAAGTGGTCTCCTCGGCAGCGACTGGACGCCTGGCTTCGCATTGCTGAACTAGAGGAACAACAGGTAGAAAAAGATAGATGGAATCCTCCTGATCTATATGCGCTCATTCCAATTGCAGCTGTTGAAACACGCACCGACAGAAGTGAACAGGTTTTATTCTCCAAATACCCAGTCACGTGTGCTCAATATCAACGCTTTGTAGATGACAAGGCAAACTATGCGGATCAAACTCTGTGGGGTTCATTAACCATATACGACTACAGCCGATCTCAATCGATCGCGGTGGGTGAGGCGGCGCAACGTTGGTTCGCACGGAAAGACTACAGCAGGTTGCCTTTGTTTGGAGAAGACAAACAAGACCTTGAAACCAAGAATATTTTCAATCCGGTGACAGTAAACTGGTACGAAGCCGCAGCTTTCTGCATGTGGCTGAATCGGAATCCACAATCGGGATACCACCGTTGGATCAGCGAATCGACGGAATATCGCGGCTGGCTTCTCGATTCAGGCAAGCGCGTTGAATTTCGGCTGGCTTTAGAACATGAATGGGTAGCGGCAGCCGGCGGGGATGCAAACGGACGATACGTGTGGCAAAAGCAAGACGATGACGAAGTCACCTCTGACACCATACGCTACTACGCCAACACGGTTGAAAGTCGTCTCGATCAATCGACACCGGTCTTCATGTTCCCAGCCGGAGCAAGTGCTTACGGTGTGATGGATTTAAGCGGCAACAGTCGAGAGTGGGTAGGAAATTATTTTGAATATCCAAATACTGCAGCGTGCCGAGGAAGCAACCCCTCTGATACATATCGCGGCACAAGAGCCGCAGAGCGTTTAGGTCTTCCCTTGGATAACCGCGGCGTCGGGTTTCGGGTAGTTTGCGTTATACATTCAACTTGAAAGTATCTAAGCGGGGACAAGCCGCTTGGACTTGTCCCCGCTTTTCTGCTACAGCCCCGCTTCCTTCCGCAACACCTCGACCTTGTCCAATTTCTCCCACGGCGCATCGATGTCATGCCGTCCAAAGTGACCATAGGCTGCCGTCGCCTGGTAGATCGGTCGGCGCAGGTTGAGATTCTGAATGATGGCGCCGGGCCGGAAATCGAAATGATCGCGCAGCAGTTGATCGATCTTCTCGTTGCTGATCTGATTGGTGCCAAAC
>JAYRNY010000196.1:0-4595 GCA_041911975.1 bacterium
ACCGGCAATGATTGTCTGTCCGGTTTCATGGTCGACTTTGACCTTGAATGTGGGATCTTCTTCAGCCAGTCTGGCCAGTGAATTGCCCAATTTGTCGGAATCTTGTTTTGTCTTAGGTTCGATGGCCACCGAGATAACAGGCTCGGGGAATTTCATCGACTCGAGAATAATCGGGTGCGTATCGACTGCCAGAGTATCGCCTGTGGTCGTGTCTTTGAGACCGACAACGGCGACGATATCGCCGGCGCTTGCCGATTGAACATCGGTGCGCTGATCGGCTTGCAGTTGAATCAGTCGAGAAATGCGCTCTTTTTTGCCCTTAGTCGTGTTTTGCACGTAGGAGCCAGCAGTCAGAGTGCCGCTGTAGACTCTAACGAATGTCAGTTTGCCGACGAACGGATCGGTCATGACCTTGAAGGCCAGTCCAGCAAACGGTTCGTCATTGCAGGTGCGCTCTGCTTCTTCACCGTCGGGAGTCCAGCCTTTGATGGGAGGAGCTTCTTCAGGCGAAGGAAGGTAATCGACGATGGCATCGAGAAGCGGCTGCACGCCCTTGTTTTTAAAGGCAGAACCGACCAGGATGGGAACGATTCTGTTGGAAATGACAGCTTTTCTAAGAGCGACCTTAAGCTCATCGGCAGTTGCCACTTCGCCTTCGAGATACTTGCCCATCAGATCATCGTCAGTTTCGACAATGGCTTCCACCAGCTTGGTGCGCCATTCTTCGGCTTCTTCGGCCATGTCGGCAGGAATTGCTTCTTCGCGAGCCAGTTTGCCCATCGGATCATCTTCTGCATACATGTATGCCTTGCGGTCGATAAGATCGATGATGCCTTTGAAATCAGTTTCGGCGCCAATCGGAATCTGCAGCGGATGTCCGTTGGTCCAGGTAGAGTGCAAACCAGGCAATTGTTCCTGGATTTGTTTGACGACGCGGAAATAGTCGGCGCCCGAGCGGTCCATCTTGTTGATGAAGACCATGCGCGGAACTTCATAACGGTTGGCTTGTTTCCAGACCGTGCCGGTTTGAGGTTGAACGCCAGCAACTGCACAAAGAACAATGACAACGCCGTCCAGAACACGCATGGAACGCTCTACTTCAACAGTGAAATCGACATGCCCGGGAGTGTCGATCAGGTTGATGTGCTTGCCTTTCCACTTGGAGCTGATAGCGGCGGCTGTGATGGTGATGCCGCGCTCTTTTTCTTGCTCCATCCAGTCGGTGACGGTCGTGCCTTCATGGACTTCTCCAACCCGGTGGATAAGACCGGAATAAAAGAGAATTCTCTCTGTGGTCGTTGTCTTACCAGCGTCGATGTGAGCAGCGATACCCATATTACGGATATCACGTAATGGGATTGTCCTGGTCATCACTGTTGTGGGTTTCCTTTCTTCCGTACGAGTTGCGACTTCCATGTTTCCTTCCGCCGTGTTCCTAGGTTCATCCTGGTTTTTGCCAAGTGTATTTTGGCGTTGCAGAGGAAACTTCCCGGCTCACCCGAGTCATATACCCCTGAAAACCTACTGCACCTTATCATGACTTCCTATGTTTCCCGAAAAACCTTCAACAAAGATTGTTGGAATTCCTTGCCTATCTTTACAATTGGGCTTTCCAGCCCCAGCCGAATTGAACGAAAACCAGCACGAGAAGCCGGTTTTTGCCAATTAGTCCGCAAGCGTCTGCCCGAAGGGCATTTGCCGTCGAACCTTAAGATGCACCCCCCACTCGGCAGATGTCAGGTGCACTTATCACAAATTCAACCATTTCTGCCTGAAGCCTGCCAGCTGCCGCATCCACGGTCGGGGCTGAAAGTAAAGCCAAAACGTTCCCGCCGGCACTTACCGCCCGGTCACTATCATCCGGCTCACCCGGTTAAGGACGTCTTATGAAAGAGGCTTTCCGCCTACTTATATAAGGCGACTTACCGATTAATAGCGATAATGTGCGAACGCTTTGTTGGCTTCAGCCATTTTGTGCGTTTCGTCTTTCTTTTTAACTGAGTTACCGGCTCCGTTGGAGGCATCAATCAATTCAGCTGACAGACGCTCAGCGAAGCTTCTGCCACCACGCTTTCTTGAATTGGTGATGATCCACTGGGTAGCCAGTGCCACACCGCGAGCTTGCTTCACTTCTATCGGAACCTGATAAGTGGAACCGCCGACGCGGCGAGCCTTAACTTCAACAAGCGGCGTGACGTTCTTAACAGCCTTGTTGAAAACATCGAGCGGCTCTTGCTTGGTTTTCTCTTTGATGATTTCCAGGGACGAGTAGAAAAGCTTTTGAGCAGTGCTCTTCTTGCCGCGCTGCATCATGCGATGAACAAATCGCATCACGAGCTGGCTGTTGAAATCCGGATCGGGCGGAGGAACTCTCTTTTGTGCTGCTGATCTGCGTGACATACTTTCGGGTCCTGTTCTTGCTTCTATATCGTGTTTTGACTTACGTGAAAAACTATTTCTTCTTAGCTGCAGCGCCGGCTTTCGGACGCTTGGCGCCATACTTGGAGCGTCCTTGCATGCGGTCTTTGACGCCGGCAGTGTCGAGCGCTCCTCTGACGATGTGATAACGGACACCCGGAAGATCTTTCACCCGTCCGCCTCTCACCAAGACGACCGAGTGCTCTTGCAGGTTGTGACCGATACCTGGAATGTATGCGGTGATTTCCATGCTGTTGGTCAGACGGACACGAGCGATCTTCCGCAAAGCCGAATTCGGCTTCTTAGGAGTAGTCGTCTTCACCTGCGTGCAGACTCCGCGACGTTGCGGGCATGATTTCAACGCGGGTGATTTCGTCTTATACGTGACTTTTTTCCGCTCTCTCCGTATGAGCTGATTGATGGTAGGCACCACAAATCTCCTGATATTGAACTTGATTACACTGACACTTGTGCTTTCTTTCCTCACAAGTGAGGAAAGGCAGACATCGCTAAAGCGGTTGGCAATCATAAAGGCAAGGCCCGAACGATGTCAACGCGTGCCTGCAGGGCTTTCGACCTTTCCCACTCGAGTGTGGAGCACGAAAGACTCGAACTGCCGAGACAGACAGCGATTGAGCCAGAGTATCAGATCTCTTACTATTTCGCCTCTGGCCTTTACTTTAGTTTAAGAGCAGTCAGCCATTTCGTTGCAAATCGGTTTATTTCTTGCCCGCCTATCACTTGCCGAGACCTGCTTGATGAGCGGATTATAAGCTAGCAGGCGTTTCCTTAAAGAGTATCTTTTGCAGTACTTGGCCCGATGCGCACATCGGCAGGCATCAAACGCCTTTCAGCCGGAAGCGGCAGATTGATGCCCGGGCTAGGTAGAGTGATCGCAGCCTCTTTACGCACGACCCTCTTTTGTTTGGCTCGCACCCAGTGATCGCGGGCCAAAAGAGAAAATGTGCCAGTGCGCTCCAGTCCAAGCTTTTCAATGGCTTTGACCACATGCTGCTGGTAATCGAACCCTTTTATGGAGATAACACCACGCATATTGAGCCTGCGCATTATGCCCAGAGTGAAGAGAATGGTTTCCTCGGCAGTATGGGCCCAGCCTGGATGAACGGCGAATTCCAGGTGAAAATCGCCTTCCCTGTGCGCTAGAACGCGCACTGCGGCTGTCAAACTCTTGCGCTCTTGATCCTGCAAAACCCAGTACCAGATCTTGCGCTTCACCAGCTTGCGGCTGAGCTTTTCAAAACTTTCCGTCGGCACTTCACTAACCAAGAAATCATCGGGCACATACTCGTAAGTCATCCTCAAATCAGGCGGCAGGCACTCTTGAAAAAGCTGATAAAGTCCCTGCCTATCCTGGGGAATGGCCAGTCGAAAACCTGATGAATCCTCGATATTGGGCTGACTGGCGGGCACATCGAAATCAATAGGCACTTGATAGTGTGTGACTCTGTAGCAACGGCGAAATCCTGTGTTACCCAGCAAAGAAAGCGCCGCAGAATTTTGATCTGAAACCTCGGCGACAAAATGCGCCGCCCCTTGACTGGCGAAAGTTGCAAAAGCAAAACGCAGTAGTTCTTGGGCAATGCCGCGCCCGCGGTGATTGGGGTGCACGACCAGGTGCTCGATTCGCCAACAGGCTCTGGATTTCCCGACCGAGCTAATGGAAATCAGCGCCAGGACGATGCCGTCCTCTTTTGCGATATATGCCATAGGAGCAAAGTGCATATTGCATGGCAGCCAATGCTGAAAGAAGGTAAAGCCTCTCAGCGCCAGCGCATCTTCGGCGCAAAAACTCTCAAAAGGCATGGGCTCATTCTGATGCCGCAAAAGAGCACGCGTCTGGGCAGTATCAATGGCAAAAAGCGGTCCTATCTTGATCATCTTGGCTGTTCTTATATCCCGCGCCTATGCGCCTTCCATCCTTAAAATCATAACACTCACTTGTCAAGATACACTATCTGCTCAGGTCAATTCCGAATACTAGGAAGTTTGACTGTCTACAGTCAAACTTCCAAACTTTCTCAGTGAAAAGCTCGTTGAAAAGGGGTCGCTTCACCGCTCATCAGAGAAGAGAAGAATCCGACCAGTTTCCACACCAGTTGTGAAGACGAGATTTTGACTATCTGTCACGTTTAATGCGCAGCTGACCGAAATGAGCA
>JAYRNY010000197.1:0-4851 GCA_041911975.1 bacterium
AGAACGCCTCGTCACCATTCCTCTGGAAAAAGAACTGAACGGCATCCCGCGCTCTGACCCGCCTCGCTCCATCTCCATAGCCGGGCTGTCGGTAATCACTGTCGTGTTCGAGGACGGCGTCGATCCTTATCTTGCCAGGCAACAGGTGCTGGAGAGAATTGCCACTGCAGATATTCCTGATGGCGTAAAACCGGAACTAGACCCCAATGCCAGCCCTGTAGGCGAGGTATATCGCTACACTGTCGATGGCGATCGCTGGTCTGCCATGGAACGAAAAACCGTACAAGACTGGGTGCTCAATCGCAAGTTCAAATCTGTATCCGGCATCATCGACTCAACTGGCTTCGGCGGGCCGACAAAGACGTTTCAAGTCGAGCTCGATCCCGATAAGCTCATCTCTCTGGGTTTGACCCAAAAGCAAGTAGCTGATGCCATCGAAAATTCCAACGGATCGACAGGCGGCAGTTTCATCGTGCGCAACGATCAGGACTATATGGTCCGCGGTCTGGCGCTGCTGCGCTCCGTCGACGACATCAAGGATGTTGTCATCACATCCACTGACGATGGGACGCCCATTCACGTAAAAGATGTGGCGGACGTATCGATTGGGCCGGCAATTCGTAAGGGGCAGGTTGGGAAAAACGAAGACGACGACGTGGTGGAAGGCATTCTGCTCATGCGCAGAGGAGAAAACCCGTCCACGGCAGTCGCCAATGTGAAAGCGCAGTGGGACGGCATCGCCCAGTCGCTTCCAAAAGGTATGCACCTTGTGCCGCTTTACGACAGAACGGCGCTTGTTCATCACACAATGGAAACAATTGGTCACAACGTCGCTGAAGGCATAGTCCTTGTAGTTGCGCTTCTCATGCTATTCCTCTTTCAAGTGCGCAGCGCGCTTATCTGCGCGGCTGTAATACCGCTTGCCCTGCTGACTGCATTTATCCTGCTGAACATGTTTCATGTGCCAGCCAATTTGCTTTCACTGGGAGCAATCGACTTCGGTATTCTTGTCGACGGCGCAGTGGTCATGGTGGAAAACATCTGCCGCCATCTTTCGCATTTATCGGAATCAAAAAAACATATTCACCACGGTCACATTTTGAATTCGGTCATTAACGGCGCGCGTGAAGTCGCCAAGCCAATTTTGTTTTCAACCGCAATCATCTTCGTCACTTTCCTGCCGATTCTTTCATTCCAGCGCGTCGAAGGAAAGCTCTTTCGCCCTCTGGCGATTACGATGAATTTCAACCTCGTGGGCGCGGTTCTGGCAACGATGACGATTATTCCCGTCCTCTGCGCAATTGTTTTTGCGCGGCGATTGCCGACGGAGCGAGTCAGTCCCATTACGCGTTTTCTCGAATCCGTATACAAACGCGCTCTGGCCTGGTCGCTATCGCACAAAAAAACAATACTAACCATCTCCGTCTGCGCATTTTTGAGTTCTTTGTGCTTGACTCCATTTCTGGGCAGCGAGTTTTTGCCGGAGCTGGAAGAAGGCAATATCTGGCTGCGAGTGACTGTATTGCCATCGAGTGTTTCGCTGGAAAAATCTGTGGAATTCGCTCACAAAATACGAAAAATTCTACGCAGTTATCCTGAAGTCACCAATGTCATTACGCAAGTGGGCTCGCCTGACGACGGAACCGACCCCAACACTTACAGCACGATTGAGGTTCTGGTCGATTTGAAACCGCCAGAAAAATGGCGCCAGCAATTCCCGTCAAAACTCGTCCTCGTCACTCAAATGGACAAAGAGCTGAATGACGAGATGCCCGGCTTGCAATACAACTTTTCTCAGTACATCAAAGACAACATGGATGAGGCAATCGCCGGTGTAAAAGGTGAACTGGGCATTAAAATCTACGGACCGGATCTCAACGTCTTGTCTGATCTTGGAGTTCACGTAAAGCAAATAGTGCAAACCGTCCCAGGCATGGTAGATGTAGCCGCCGATCATCTTTTAGGACAGCCGCAGTTGCAGGTGATCATCGACCGAGCGCGGGCCGCTCGCTATGGCATCAATGCCGACGAAATTCTCGATATTGTGGAAACATCGGTGGGCGGGCGCGTAATCACAAACATAATCGAAGACGACAAGCGCTTTGCGGTCATTTTGCGATTCAACAAAAACTTTCGCAACGAGGCTCTCAAATTGAGCGACATCGTCACGTCAATTCCGTCAGGCGAGCGCGTCACTCTGAGCCAGATTGCCCGCATCGAGCACAAACTTGGCGCAACCGCAATCATGCGCGATGCCAACGAAAGAAGAGTGGCGGTCAAAGCCAATATCCGAGGGCGAGACCTGGGCTCAGCTGTTCTAGAAGCGCAAGAAAAGGTGGCGGAGAAGATCAAACTGCCGCCCGGCTATCGCATGGTCTGGGGCGGACAGTTCCAGAGAGCGCAACATGCGATGGGACAACTTTCGATCGTGGTGCCGCTCACACTCGTCTTGATTTTCTTGTTGCTATATGCGACCTTCGGCTCGTCGCTGATTGCATCGCTGATCCTGGTCACCGTTCCACTTGCCACTATTGGCGGTATCGTCGCCCTATTCATTACCGGCACGCATTTTAGCATCTCCGCTGGAGTAGGCTTCATCGCCCTCCTGGGAGTGGCGGTGCAAAACGGCGTCATCCTTGTTTCCCATATGCGCCAATTGCAGAGTGAAGGCACTCCGCTGCACGAGGCGGTAGTCACAGGAGCGATGGTGCGCATGAAGCCGGTTATGATAGCGACGGTGGTCGCCCTGGCCGGACTTATCCCCGCGGCAATTTCCACCGGCATCGGCTCTCAGAGCCAGAAGCCATTTGCAATTGTAATCGTCGGCGGATTGCTGCCGGCAACAGTGCTGACTCTGCTTTTGCTGCCCGCGCTCTACGAATGGTTTTGCGGCAAAAACTACAACAAGAAGAGCGAGCCGAGCCTGGAAGAAACAGAAGAAGGCGCGCAAGCAGGCGCAAAAACTGAAACTGAATCGGATGACGCTACCCATTATGTAGGAAAGCCACACGCGGCTCCCTGATTGCCCTTCGAACTTTAGGCTCGGCAACCCAGAACGGTAGGGATGGCAACCTGTACGTCTGCAGGACCTGTGAATTTTCTCGCTTTTTGTCACACCTTCAGCCGAGTTAAATGTCATGCTAGATTTCAGCCAGCAAATTCAAAAGCCGCCGCCAGACAGCCTTTCGCGCCTGACATGACGTTTATAGTTAATAGAAATCTGGCATTTTTCAAGAAGCTTTTTGACGGGTTCATAGTTTGTAGAGACAGTGCACCAGACACTCAAGACGTGTCAAGTAAACCCCTTCCGCCAGGGTATCGGAAACGCTGAACTGGTGAGGGCTATTTTTTGTGTTTTGCTTGTAATCTAAACCACAGTATAATTAACAGCAGTTTCAATCTAATTGAGTGGCAAAAATGTTGGCAAATTGCCACAATTTTGTTAGAATGGGCCGATGAGCAAATTCCAGGTTCATCGATGCAAGAGCATCAAATTTCTGTTCAAGTTTGACGAAGTGGCGCCCGACCTTTTGCACATTTACGCGCGGCATCTAACAAAGGCCCCAGATGCAATAGAGACGTTTTTTGAAGGGCAATCGACTTGGAATGAACAGTTTGAGAGATTCGAGACGAGCACGGCCACTCATTGTCTGTATTGGTTCTGGCTCAAAGAAGGCAAAGACGTGATGGTAATTTCGTGCTTTAGAAATTGAGAAACTAAGCGATGACAAAAGAAAAATACGAGATTGAAAACCTGGGCACAGTCGAACTGGATGCAGAGACTGAGGCGAAAGTAAATCGCATGATTTCCCAGGCGGATGAAGAAGATGCTCTGGCGCGAGTGAACTTTCGCTGGAGCAAAGAGGCGCTC
Organism: bacterium; assembly: GCA_041911975.1. Classification (GTDB taxonomy): domain Bacteria; phylum Cyanobacteriota; class Vampirovibrionia; order Obscuribacterales; family Obscuribacteraceae; genus QKMZ01. The sequence continues at coordinate 3,872 of JAYRNY010000197.1, forward strand.
GAGGTAGTGAAGCAGGCTGCGAAGCTCATGGGGATTCCATACCAGACCTTCATTAAACAAACGGTATTTGAGCACGCCTTAACAATCATCAAAGATATGGAATCCAGGAAATCCGCATGACTTTGGGTAGTTGTGCGCAATGAAGAACAAGCAAATCCGAGCGGCGATTTACGCGCGCGTGTCGACGACAGAACAGAATCCGGAAGCGCAGCTTCAAGAGTTGCGGGAGTATGTCGAGAGGCGCGGTTTTGTCTTGCACAAAGAGTACGTCGACTTTGTGACCGGGGATTTTGAGAAGCGCAAAACGAAGCGGAAACGCAAAGACCTAGCCTATCTCGAACTGATGGACGCTGCGGCAAAACGCCGCATTGATTGCGTTGTTGTTTGGAAATACGACCGATTTGCTCGCTCTCTAAGTGCTCTCGTGACTGCCCTGGAAGATTTTAATAAGCTCGGGGTTGACTTCATCAGCTATACTCAAAAAATCGACACCACAACACCAACGGGCAGGCTTCTCTACCATGTCGTTGCCTCCTTTGCAGAGTTCGAAAGAGAGACAATAGTCGAGCGCGTCAACGCCGGTCTTGCTGCCGCCCGGGCCAGAGGTGTCCGCCTTGGGCGACCGGAAAGAGACGAAACAGCGCCTGAGCGCATAGTTGCATTGCGAGAAAAAGGCTTGAGCCTGCGACAAATTGCCACGAAAGAAAAGATGTCGGCTCCCGGGGTGCTAAAGATCCTGAAGCGCTGCGAAGGCAAAGTCAGGTCCGCAAAGCCGCCGAAGAAAACCACTGGCAGAAGAGGCAGGTAACCGCCGATATGTTTCGTGCAATTCTGGAAAGCCTCAGCCAGTCTGACTTTCCGGCTTCTGGTTGTCAGGGTTAGATTTTTGATGAGTCAATGCGATGCCCTTCTCCCTTCTCAGGGGTTAGTTTTTTCATGAGGCAACAACCTTGTCAGGGTTTGTTTTTTAGTGAGTCAAT
>JAYRNY010000198.1:0-1633 GCA_041911975.1 bacterium
ATGCAAAGGAGCTCATATGGCAATCAATCTGGAGACGGGTGAGTGGTTCTCCATGGGTGAGGCAATGAAAGGCATGAGCGAAGCCGAGAGAAAGCGCTATCTCGATACAACGCTGGCCTCTCTGGAAGGCGCTCTCAATACAATCAAGCACGGTGGCACGCCCGATTTGCAATCGGTCAACCGAATAATCACAGGCCACGTTCAGCCTCTGGATGCACTGTGCCTGCCGCCCATCGAGCACGCGCCTCCTCGAACGGCGGCGACTCCGCCAAGGGGCGCCAAATTGAGGAAGGTCGTGATGCGGCTGTTTGCCGGAAGGCATTAATGGCCAAGACAAAGACGCGCTGACACAGAAGCGGTCAGAGAGCAAAACATTGACCTTGAGCGGGGCATGCTTGAACACACGCCCCGCTAGACCCAATTTTCGCCCCAAAAGCCTGCCAGACAAGGCATTCGGGACATCTACCGCCAGCATCTCAGCTCGAAATATTTCCAGGTTCGAAAATTTTTGCCGATATCGGAAAAAATTTCTGTCCGCATTTGAAAAAAAGTCCCTGGGTCTTTCAATACTGCAGCCCCTTGACTATTTCTTGGTTTCAATTATACTATATTTATGAGTATACTACCCCAAAATTACAAAAACTGGAGGTGTTCATGGCATACAAAGAACATTCACTCGTAGATTTCCAGCGCATGTTCTCCTCGGATGAAGCTTGCCTGCAAGCCATTTTCCGAGCACGTTGGCCTAAAGGTTTCATCTGTCCTAAATGTGGACATGATGGTGGAACTCGGCTTGCTAAGCGGCGGGCAATACAGTGTGCGTGCTGCCGGCGCCAGACTTCGATCACTGCTGGCACGTTATTTCACAAGACGAAGATCCCACTCAAATCTTGGTTTTGGTTGATCTTTCTGATGACGCAAGACAAGGGTGGCATATCCACCGTTCGCGCGGCGCAACTTCTAAACATGCACTACGCAACGGTTTGGTTCATTATGCACAAGATCCGAGAGGCTATGGCAGAGCGACTTGAAGGTCCGTTGCTTTCGGGTTTTGTAGAAATTGATGATGCCTTCTTTGGAGGGAAGGCCAAGGGAAAGTCCGGTAGAGGTGCTCTTAACAAAAAACAGGTGTGCGTGATGGTGGAGCGCCTCAACCGAAAAGCCGGTGATGCTGCGATGGTCATACTTCCAGATCAATCTGGAGAAACCTACGTCGCTGCCGTAGAAGCCAACCTTGAGCCAATGACGCATATCCGAACGGACGGGTATTCGGTCAATTCAATGCTACACGGACGCATCGGAAAGCTGAACATGACTAAGATTGCGAAACTGGAGGAGCATGGACCACTCGAAAACGTTGACAGGGTAACCTCTTTAGCCAAGCGATACTTGCTGGGTACGTATCACCAATATTGCTCAAGAGCCCACCTTCAGCGTTTCCTGAATGAGTTTTGTTATCGATTCAACCGCCGCTACCAGTGGTATCAACTTGCTTCCCGACTTGTTTCAGCGTGTGCTCTGCACCCGCCTGTTGGGCATGCTGCAATATCCTAAGACGCAGGAAAAAGTCGAGTACACTATAAAGGATAGTTGATAAGCGGAACAAAAAGAACGTGGAAAGCGGCGCGGGATA
>JAYRNY010000199.1:0-9045 GCA_041911975.1 bacterium
GGCTTCGAGCGCCGACATTTTCGTCTTGGGCACCCAGGCCGGCCGGCCCTTCTTGAGATAACGCTCAAACGCCTCGTCCAGGTTGCCGATGAGCTTTTCCTTGACCATCGCGCGGGCAACGTGCGGACGACCGGGCGATTTGCAGTTGGCCAGAGCGAAAACGGATTCGGCCCGGAGCGGGATGCCGATCAAGTTCAACGCGGCGACCATTTCGTGAATCCGAACTTGGCTCTGATGTTTACGCCTCTTCCCACTTGCATGGAATAGGGTCCGAAAAGTGCACTCCTGCCTTTCATCTCGATGCCGCTTTGTGAATTCGATTTGGCTGACGCAGTGGACTTAGCGAGCTCTTTGGAAGCAGCGTTAGGGGCAGCACAAACCCGGGCTGCGAATACAAGACTCACAGCGGCAGCAACGATGAGAGCTGTTTTTGCACTGGTCATGGCGACGCGCTCTTGAAAACACGAAGTTGCAGCTAACAGTATATAAGATCAAGTTTGGTCGGGAGCGTCGACTTCTACCACTAATGGGGGTTGACGCCATGCGTCGACCGTTTCATGTTTGCGGTCGACGCTGCATTACTGCACTATGCCGATGATGAAGCCGTCGTAGCCTTTTGTGCCGACTGTCTGAATGGCGGTTGCGCAAAAGCGTTTTTCCTCAGTAACCACTTCATTGAATGCACGAATTCCGCGGACTCTCTCATCTTCGCTGTTGGGGTTGGTCACTTCTCCATCGCGAACTACATTGTCGGCAATGATGACTGTACCTGGTCGTGATAGTTTCATCGACCATTTGAAGTATTCCGGATAGCCTGGTTTGTCGGCATCGATGAAAATGAGATCGAACGGACCGGCACCTTCCTTTGCCAATACAGGAAGTGTGTCGATTGCGCATCCGACTCTAATTTCCACTTTGTCCGCAAGCCCAGCATGTTTGATGTTCTCACCTGCAACATCGGCATGCTTCTGTTCATATTCGAGCGTAATCAACTTTCCGCCTGCAGGCAAAGCGCGCGCCAGCCAAATTGTGCTGTAGCCGCCCAGTGTTCCAATCTCGAGTATGCGCTCCGCCTTCTGCATCTGTGCAAAAAACATCAACATCTTGCCTTGATTGGCAGCAACATTAATAGCAGGCAATTCAGCCGCGTGGCTTTTTTCGAGAGCGGATTCCAGCACCGCATCCGGCGGCATCAAAAGTTTCGCATAATACTCGTCTACCGCAGTCCAACGCTCTAGACTCATTATTTTCTCCGCAACAATATGGGTTTTCTCTGCATGCTTTATGCAGGATCGACGCATGGCGTCGACCCTGCATGAAGCACACAAAGTTATAAACCATTTCGAGCGTTTTTTATGTTAGACAACGGAGGAGCTAAACATTGGAAATGGAGTAAAGAGTCTTTGGTTTGAAGAATTGCATCAACGGTGCGCAGTGTTCTAGAACAGAACCGTCTTCAAGAACTTCAAATGACGCTTTGCTCGGATGAGTTGGAAATTCCTTCCAGTCATATCCATGACGTTTCCATCCATGCTCTTGCCACGGTGCCTCCGGATTTTCCCGACTCTTTTTAATCACGAGTTCGGGAGTCGCAGTATCAACCAACGACGGAATGATGTCCTTGGTGACCGCAGTTATTGCACATAGCAATTCGCCGTGCTCGTCATATTTGAATCCGTATGAGCGACCTTGACCGTCAGATCTAAATAGGAGTCTTTCTTGTCCGTTGGCGAGTTTGCCTTTGATGATCATTCCGCCGCGGTCGAGCGTCGTTACCGCGATTGACGCAAAGCAACCGGCACTGCTCTTTTGCTGAAGGTCCCAGGCGTACCTGTTCAATTCGGCGAAAGCTGTTGTGTAGCGATATGCGATCGCTTGTTGCAACAGCAGCTCGTTTTGTCCGTACATTGTTTTGGGAGTGGCGCCAGCCAGACTCATTTCATTAGAAAGGGGGGTGCCAGAGTTAGGATCTTGACTCATGCTCGAAACGCTCCTTTTTTAGAGTCGAACATCAAATTCGCGGCAGGGGGATGCCTTTAGATTAGTAAGTAAGATGGGAGGTCTAACCTGAGTATTAAATCTATAGATAATGACAGGAGTGTGACAAATCGATCCGAGCCCCAGAAAAACCCGGGAAGGTCCGTGGGCTAAGTGTTCCTGGGCTTTGGTGGTGGGGCGGCGGTGGGGCGGCGGGCCAGCCCAGGCCTAGCGGCGGCTCGCTGGCACCTGGGAGCTACGGCGATTTGGGAGCGCCGCTGGCTACTCCGCGAGCCTCTGATGCTCCCGGGGCGGGTGCCTTCCATGTGCCCCACGAAAAATGTCCTGATTTGAAGATTGTTCGATTCCAAACCCGTCTAAACACAGCCACTCGTTGCACAATCACATACAGCGTTGTCCGTGCTTCTTAAAGTAATCCTGATGGTAGTCCTCAGCATCGTAAAATTTGCCGGCTGGTTCTATCGCAGTTACAATCGGACCCTTAAATCGATGTTTTGCTTCTAACTCTTTCTTGTATTGGAGAGCTTCTTCCTTTTGCGTTTCGTCAGTGTAGAAGATGACAGATCTGTATTGGTCGCCAACGTCTGGTCCCTGGCGGTTCAAAGTCGTCGGGTCGTGTCCGTTATAGAATACTTCGAGCAATTTTTTGAATGTAGTTTTCTTTGGGTCGTATTCCACCTGTACAGTCTCTACGTGCTTTGTCGTGTGACCGCACACTTGCTCGTAAGTCGGATTTGGAAGGGTGCCGCCGGAATATCCGACTGTGGTTTTCACTACACCTTTTGCATTGCTGAAAATGTACTGCACTCTCCAAAAACAGCCCGCACCAAAATAGGCCTTCCTCAACTCAGTTGACTGTGTGGTTTTGGAATTTTCAGTTGCAGCTTTTGAAACTTCACTTGTTGATGCCGCCTTTGTTGCTCTGTCTTTTGCATCTGCCTGAATGGAAATCACGCAAGGCAACACCAAGGCGAAAACGCCAACGATTAGTTTGTTCATAAAGTCCCCTTTCAGCCCATTCCCAATATATACGATCCTGCAGGAGTTTTGCACTCGGCGAGGGGGCGTCATCCCTACGCGTTTGTAGGGGTTGGGGCTTTTGCCGCTAATTCAGATGTGGCGACTGTGTTGTCGAATTCCAGGCGAATTTTGAATTCTTCGTTCAAAACCAGCCGCGCATTGTATGTGCCGTTGCCAGATTTTTTCTTGAAGCCCTGTATAAGATCGGTCGTGCCTTTCTTAAGGATGGATTTGATGTCGTCCTCGGACAATTCTTTACCGAAAGCTTCTTTCCAAATCGTGAATTTGCAACCTTCTCTCCAGCGGCTGCAACCGGCTGCTTTTTGGTTCATACGAATGGTGCCTTCTTTGCACTGCGGGCAGGCGCCGAAATCCGACGTGCCGCCGCCGTTTTCTGCGGGAGTGCCGGCCATGATCTCCAGGCGAACTTTGAAATCTTCAGTGAGCACCAGCCGCGAATCATATTTTCCGCTGCCGTCTTTTTTCTTGAAGCCTTTAATCTCTTTTGTCACCCTTTTTTCAACCAGGTCTTTTATGTGCGTGTCGGTAATTTCTTTGCCGTACACGTCACGCCAGATTGAGAAATTGCAGCCTTCTTTCCATCTGTTGCAGCCGGCGCCTTTGGGAGTTTGACGCACGAAACCGAGCTGGCATTGCGGGCATGTACCGAAGCTGACTTCGCCTTCACGCGGAACCGATGGCAGCGAAGCATTTTGACTGGCAACATCCGGCAGAAGCCGCGAAACAAAATCAGCGATGTCGCTCTCGAAGCGATCTAGTTGCATTTTGCCGTCCTGCATATCAGCAAGTCCTTGCTCCCATGATGCGGTGAGAGCCACGTCTTTCAAATTCTGGTGAACTTGCTGAATCAGTGCTCTGCCTTTTTCAGTCGGCATCAGGTATTTTTTCTGGCGCTCGATGTAATTCGACTTTAGAAGTCTCTCGATGATAGCGGCGCGAGTCGCTGGCGTTCCCAGCCCCTTTTGTTTCATGTATGCGGCAAGATCTTCATCATCCAGTTCTTGCCCTGCGTTTTTCATCGCAGTAAGCAAGGTGCCGTCGTCATAAGGTTTGGGTGCGCTTGTTTTGCCCTTCTTTAATTCTTCTTTGAGTTTTTCTACTTGCTGTCCTTTGGCAAGTGGCGGCAATTGCTGCGCATCTTCAGCATTGTCTTTGTCTTTATCGGAGTCGCTCTTTTTCTTGCCTTTGGCTTTCCCTTTTTCGCCATCGTCGTCTTTCTCTTTCTTCGGCTCCAGTGCTGTCCAGCCGGGATCTTTCACGACAAAACCCTTGGCGCGGAATTTGTGTTCGCCGATCGTCAAAATAACAGTCGTCTCGTCGCGAACTTCAGCCGGCATGAAAATACTCAGGAAGCGCATAGCGACAAGAGAGTATATGTTTCGCTGGCGGTCGGGAAGATTGTCTTTCGGCGTGTTGTATGTCGGAATGATCGCGTGGTGGTCGGTGAGTTTTGCATCGTCCACATACGCCTTGCTCAAGCGGGGGCGGATCAACGCCGCTGTGATTTGTCCGGGAACAATTCCTTCTTTGGCGAGCGCGTCTTTTGCAACTTGTGGTGTAGTCGGTGATTTCAAAACCGTCGAAAGCACGCGCGGCAACTCCGCCACCATGTCTGTGGATAGATGGCGTGATTCAGTCCGCGGATAAGAGATGAGTTTGTACTCTTCGTACAGGTTTTGCGCAATGTCCAATGTTTCCTGCGCGGTATAGCCGAAGCGTTTGTTTGCTTCCTTTTGCAGGGTCAGCAAATCATTAAGCGCCGGTGGTTTGTTTTTCTTCTCTGCTGTGACGACCGATTCGACTTTGCCTGTTTTCTCCGGCTTGATAGCATAAAAAATTGCTTGTGCTGCTGCTTGATCGTGGAGCCGTGTTTGTGGCTCTTCGGTGGGAGTTATGTATCGCGAGAGAAATCCAGGTGCAAAACTGACGACGATTTCGAAGAACTGCTTTTCTTTGAAATTCTCGATTGCAATCTGGCGATCTACTATCAAAGCAAGCGTAGGTGTCTGCACTCTACCTATAGTACAGAGCTGTTTATTCATCGCCGTATAAGCGCGCGTGAAATTGAGACCCACGATCCAGTCTGCATGCGCTCGTGCAGTAGCGGAATGAGCAAGATTGTCGAACTCTTGCGATGACTTCAAATTGGCCAATCCGTCTTTGATGGCATCTGCAGTCAGCGAGCTTATCCAGAGGCGCTCGACAGGCTTTTGACTGCCTGACAGTTTGTAGATCAAGCGAAAGATGTGTTCGCCTTCTCTTCCCGCGTCTGTTGCGCAGATAATCGAGCTGGTTTTCGGGTCTGAAAACAGGTTTTTGATGACATTGAATTGCGAAACAGTTTTGTCGACTACCTTGTATTTCCATTTTTCCGGAAGCATGGGCAATTGCGCCATTCTCCACGGACCACCCCAGGCGGGATTCATGTCTTCAGGCTCGGCAATGGTCACCAGGTGACCGTATGCATATGTGACTGCATAGTCGTTGCCTTCGAAGTATCCGTTTCGCTTCGTATTTGCACCCACGACCGACGCGATGTCTCGCGCAACGGATGGTTTTTCAGCCAGAACGACTTTCATACTGCTTATCCCGCAATGTTTAATGTTTGCGTCGGTCGCAAATCCCAGCCGCTATTTTTTACTATTTATCGCAAAAGGTAAAGATTCCAGCCTGGCAAGCTCATTTATTTTTAGATGGAGCTTTGCGAACCCTTGTACGTGTATATGCGTCAAGGCGCGAGCGAGAACAAAAACATATTCTCTGGGATCCGGGTGTTGAGCCAAGGTTGCCGACTACCGGGAACAGCAGTTGCAGACTACGTCTTATCTGATTTGGCTTCAATCTCTTCCAGTGTTTTTTTCGCTGCTGATTGGACGAACATATTGTCGTCATCTGCCAGAGACTGCAAAAGACGCAGAGGCATTGTCGAAACTCCTGCTAGTGCAAGGCGCACGTCTTCGCTGGTATCCGAAGCAAGCAACTCGAGCACACTTTCCGGTGCCTTGGGATTTTCGCCAACGCTGATGCGAACATCGGCGCTCGAATCTTTCGCCAACTGCTTAAATACGTCTTCCGGCAGCTTCGGATTTGCGGCAAGACGGCTGCGCACCTTCTCGTTCGGGTCTTCCGCCAGCTTCTTGAAAGCAGCGGGTGTTGTATGAGGGTTTCCTGCCAAAACCAACCTGACATGCCCTTCATCATTAGAGCGCGCAGTGCTGTCCGACTCCTTGTTATCCAAAGCCTCAAACCCTCCCCTATACGCGGATTGCAGAATATATCCATTGTGACACAGTCAGGAAATCTTGCCCAGTTGACGGTACTGCGTGGTAGAAAGGAAGAACCTATATATAAGGTTGTCGCTTGACATTGTGATTAAGGGTCTGCTGCAAACGGAAATTCGGCCGAGATGCCGGGTTTTATAGATGGAAAATCCGTCATCGGGAAGAGTCAACGCTCATACGAAATACTGCCCGGATTGCTACCGGCAGTTTGATGGCAGCGTCACGAATTGTCCGCATGATACCGCCATACTTCGCGGCGCCGACAACGACCCTCTGGTCGGCACTGTTTTTGCGGAAAGATATTTGATCGAGTCGGTGCTAGGACTTGGTGGCATGAGCATTGTCTACAAAGCTCAGCACAGTTTGATGAACAGAACTGTAGCGATAAAAATGCTGCACAGAAAATTGAAGGACGACAGTTCCGCATTGGAGCGTTTTCGCCTTGAAGCTCAAGCCGCGAGCAGCCTCAGCCATCAGAACGTGGTTACAGTCTACGACTTCGGTATTTCACCGGAGGGCGAGCCGTTCTTTGTGATGGATTGCATCGAGGGAGAAAGTCTCGAATCACTGATCGATCGCAAAGGGAGCATTCCTTTCGCGAGAGCGATTGCAATATTCAAACAAGTGTGCGACGGACTTGAAGCGGCACACCAGAAAGGAATTATTCACAGAGACTTGAAGCCTGCCAATGTCATTCTCATGCGTCGAGAAGACGGCTCCGAGTTGGTAAAACTTGTCGATTTTGGAATTGCGAAGTTACTTCCACAAGCAGGCAAAGTGCAGCAGCAGTTGACGAAGACCGGTGAGGTTTTCGGTAGCCCGCTTTATATGAGTCCGGAGCAATGCCTCGGACGAGAGTTGGACACGCGCGCCGATATCTATGCACTTGGTTGTCTGATGTACGAAGTCGTAGCGGGGCAGCCGCCATTCATCGGCAACAGCTATTTAGAGACGATGAACATGCATGTTGACGAGCATCCCAAGCTCATCAGTGAAAGAGCGCCTCACGCTGAAGTTCCGGCAGAATTGGAAGCGGCAATTCTTTGTTGTTTGTCGAAAGATCCGGAGATTCGTTTTCAAACTGCCACCGAGCTGCGCGATGTTCTTTCGAGTATTTCTTCGGCGATTGGAAAAGATCAATCTTCTCCATACACTGGTGCGCGCATCGTGGCGCAACGTCACGGCAAGAAAAAGGGGGCGCCGATTGAGCTGATTGTGGTGTCTATGGTGGCAAGTGTGCTGTTTGTCACGCTCGCCTTTATAGCGCTGTGGCCCGGTGCACCGGATGACAGAGGTGCACCCCTCGACAAATTCATCTGGTCACTTTATCTTTTCGATGCGGAAGAAGATGTTAAGAACGGAAAGTTCGAGAGCGCAGAGAAAAACTTCGCAAAGGCTGAAGAGCGTTGCAAGCATTTCGGCGATCGCAACCAGCGATTGCAGACTACTCTCCGCTCTAAAACAGTTCTTTATGAAAAGTGGGAAGGGCACGCCGAGGATCTGGAGAAGCTCAATACGCAAATTTCGGCCATAGATACCGAAAGAGTAAAACTCGATTATCTCGAGCTTATGAAGCTGTTGGATACGTTCGAGAAGAAAGACAATTCGCCCGTATCTCAAAGCAGCAAAATGCTGAGAGCAGAAGCGGAAATTCCGAAGTTTGTTTCCGTTGCTGGAAAGCTATATGCCAAAGGGCTCTGGCTCGAGCAGGAGCTTTTGCTCAAAAGGTGTATGGAAATTGAGAAAAGGATGGTTGGTGAAGACAACGTCATTATTGCGAAATTGGAATCTCGTCTGGCCGATTGTTATGTGGCCCAACGGAAATTTGCATATGTTCGCTCGTTGCTCTCCCATGCACTGAGCGTTTTTGAAAAACATAGTGGAGATGATCCGAGTACTGCGGTTGCATCACTCAACAAGTTAGGTCAGTTTGATCTCGATCGCGGTGACTATGAACGCGCCGGACCTGAGCTGAAGAGTGCGCTCGAACGCGCGCGTAAACTGAAAAAGAAGAATGATGTGCTCCTTTTGTGTCTTCGTAGTTATGCCGATTTTCTGCAAATGAACGGACAGGTTCCCCAGGGCGACGTTCTGGATAAAGAGGCTGATACTCTGGAAAAGAAGGTTCCCATAGACGCACCGTGACCGGTGCTGAGAGAGGTTTGTTCATGGCTTCAAAAATGACACATCGCCGATTTGGACATCTGCTCAGCGATGTCGCCATCGTCGGTCAGGGAACGTGGGAAATCGAAGCATCCGACCGGAAGGAAGCGGTCAGAGCTTTGCGTCAGGGGCTCGACCTGGGCATGACCCACATCGACACTGCGGAGATGTACGGTTCCGGTAGGGCTGAGGAAATTGTCAGTGAAGCAATCGCCGGAAGGCGTGATGAAGTGTTTCTCGTTTCTAAAGTTTTGCCCAGTAATGCGTCGCGGAAAGGGACGATTTCCGCGTGTGAAAAATCTCTCGCTCGTTTGAAAACTGACCGCCTCGATTGCTACCTTTTGCACTGGCGCGGGCACTACAAGTTGAGTGATACCATTGAAGCTTTTGAGGAATTGAAGCGCGGTGGAAAAATCATTTCCTGGGGTGTCAGCAATTTCGACGAAGATGATCTTGATGAAGCGTTGGAAATTGCAGGTGAAGGAAAAATCGCTTGCAATCAAGTGCTTTATCACTTGAAAGAACGCGCGATAGAGCACGCTGTAATTCCCTGGTGTGAGAA
>JAYRNY010000200.1:0-4819 GCA_041911975.1 bacterium
ATGTGATCTGTTCACTCAGCAAAGATCTGCGATTTGAGTCTGCAAATCGCGCTCTTGGTGAGTTTTTCGACACGGATCCTCAAGACATTATCAATGAGCCGCTGCATCGGTTCATCAATGATGTCGATATGGACATTACCCATGCTTATTTTGAAAAGGTACGTGGAGGTTTGCACCCGCCGCCTCTGGAATTGAACGTGCGAAAGAAAGGCGGTGAGGAGATCTGCACTATCTGGTCAGTCGCCTGGTTCGAGGATTTGAAATCCTTTTTCTGTGTCGTTCACGACATTACCGAGCGCAAAAACCTGGAGCAGATGCGTCAGGAAATCGTGCGCATGGTCACTCACGACATCCGCAGCCCCCTGACTACCGTGCAAGGGCTCATTCAATTTCTCGATGCCGGACATCTGGGTGAGCTGAATGAAAGAGGAAAGCGCATGCGCAAGAATGCGGAGGTGAGCGCCGATCGCATTATGGCTCTGGTCAACGATTTTCTTGATACGGAAAGACTGGAGTCCGGCAACTTTCCGATGGTTCGTGATGTTTTCATGGCGGGCTCTATGATTGAGGAAGCTCTTGCCTCTGTCGTAGGTCTGGCCGAAAAGAGAGACATAAAGTTGGAGTGCTTACCTTCGGAAATCGAGGTGGAGTGCGACAGAGATCGCATTGTGCAAGTACTGGTTAATCTAACCGCCAACGCGGTCAAGTTCTCTAACGCTGGTCAGACCGTCACGCTCTCGGCAGTTGAAGCCGGTCACTTTGTTGAATTTAGGGTCAAGGACAGAGGACGTGGTATTCCTGCAGATCAAACTGCGCTTGTTTTTGAGAAGTTCAAGCAAGTCTCCTCCAGCGATGCTCGAAACATGGGAGGAACAGGCTTAGGTTTGAATATCTGTAAATCGATTGTTGAGCTGCATGGCGGTGCAATAGGTGTTGATTCGAAACTCGGCGAGGGTAGCACTTTCTGGTTCCGTCTGCCGCTGGCTGAGTTGGATTGATGAAGAAAAGGCTTGCGCTTGATCGCATCTTATTTTGCAAATTCTTCGTATCAGTCGTTTTTCTCCTGTGCATCATGCCGGCGTGTGCGCTTGGTCCGTTAGATGTTAATGACGAACCGGCATCCGTGGCAATATTTCTGATCGGCAAAAGCGAGCGTTTCGAAAGAATCAAACGTGAATATATGAGCAGGCTCAGCCCGGGCGGCAAGGCTTTGCTTCTGGCAAATCGGCGCGATTACGCTTTGGCGATTGAGCAGTTGAAGAAGTGCCCGCGGGCTGACAGTGCCAGTGCGGATTATGTGCGCGCGTTTTGTCTGGAAGGATTGGGTCGACACAAGGAGTCTATCGCTGCATATCAGAAAGCGGCTGCCAAAGTGGATTTGACGTTCAATCCTTCGTCGATGTTCTACCTGCATTTTGCCATCCCGTATTTTGAATCCGGCGACTACAAGAACAGCTTGAAATACATCAACATTGCCGTTAAAAAAGCCCGCGAAGAAAATCGAGGGAAGACCAATGGGCGAACTTCTGTTCTCTTTGTGGCGCAACGATTGATTCCTGTAATTGAGGAGAGAACAGGGCAGTACAGGAAAGCGCTGGATAGTTATACGGAAATATTCGGCAAGGAGCAATTCCACTTCGACAAACCAATCAAGTCAACCAACACTCAGCAGTCAGGCGCGAAAGAATGGTTGGGCACAAAGAAGCTGCCTGAAAAGACAACCGAGCAAAATGCCTACGCGTATTACCTCAAATCGGCAAAATCATATTTATCTCTGGGAAATTTCAATGCTGCGCGCGTAGTGCTTTTAAAGGCGGTTGCTCTGGAAAAAACACCCCTGACTGTTTCCGATAAGAGGTTTGGTGATCTAAAAGTACAAGTAGATTTCCTCGGCAAAGGCGTTTCTATCGCTCCTTCCAGCGTTGCCAAACCCAGACCGGAAACGTCTGAGCATAACAAGGATATGGTCAATGTTTGTATGGCCAATGTGTATCTGCACGAAAAGAATTACGCCGAGTGTTGCAAGTGGATCAGAAGGATGTTGAAGATTCCGCCCTGGCATGTTCACCAAATCTTCGCGCATGTAATCCGCATGCGGGACGTTGCCCAACTTGTCACGCAACAGGATGTTGATGTGCATTCCGAAGATCTGGAAGTGCGCATGGAATCGAGCCCACTTTTGCAGCTCGCGCCATTGAAAAGCAAAGAAATAGAACAGGCATACGACAAAAGTGTTGCCAGTCCGCTATTGGACAAGGCTGGAAGGTTGGCTGAACAAGGACGTTTTAGGGAATGTATGTCATTCATGGACGCTGTGATTAGAGAGAAGAAAAACCTTCCGCCGCCTGAAACACTGGTTGAATATCAGGCGCGATATCAGCTTGGTAGTGTGGCTCTTTACTCTGTGGAGCTGCTCAGAATCGGTGTGGCTTATGCGGCAGAGAGCAAAGACGCGGTGTTGAGCTTTGCCAATTTCGGCAGGATGGACAACAAGTCGCGTCGCATCTGGCAGCCTGTGGAAGATCAGTTGTTGGGACGACCGGCTCGCATTGGAGAGGTTGATGAAGAAACCCGCACTGTTTTTCCGCGCATGATTGCCTATGAGAACTTCGCAGCGGGCGTTCACTCATTGAAAGACGGCAATTACAAAGATGCTGCAAAATCGTTCGCTAAGGTCTATGTATGCCCGCCTGCGCAAAGGGATCCAGTCTATTCTGTTTTTGCGAAGGCTCTGGAAGTTCACTGTAAGAACCGCTAGTTTGGTCGCGGATGTAGTTTGCTATGGTGTTTTCCCAGGTGTAAATTCCTGAGCTGCCCCGGCGCATAATCCTCTGCCTCGGGCATAATGGAGATTCAGAGACAAGTGTGGGGTTTTTGTCTATGAGCAAAGAAGTCATCCAGAAGGATTTCCAGGGCGGCGTAGTTGGGAAGATTGCCGGTGCCGGAGTAATTGCCATCTGCGCGATAGGCTTTGCGGGGTTTATGACGAGCCAATCGCACAATGTGATGGAAACCTCACCACCGCCGACAGCCGCGCAGCCGGGAGTCGTCTCGGTTGCCGATGCGCCGATTGCCAGTCAGGGCAGTGACAGCGGTGTCAGCGATGCTAACCGGAGCGTACGGGGCTCCGATGATTATGTGGTACCGATCCGGGATCTCCCGAAAGGCACGCGGCTCAGTGCAGGAAACCTGAAAGTGGTCAAAAAGCCGGGGCTGGTTGGCTATGAGTTGGCTTTTTACAAGGTCGAGGCTGTGAATGGGCTGACACTCAATCATGAGGTCAAGGCGGGGCAGCCAGTGCTCCCATTTCATGTGGAAGAGTCTTTGAGGAAGCGGACTTACCTGGACATGGGCGGTAGTCGTTAAGCAATAATTACGTTCCATGATGTTGTCAAGGGGTTTCGCTATGATGCCCTACATGTCCCTCTCTGGAGCGTGGTCCGAAAATGTTCTCGATTCTCGACATTCTGTTTTTCATTTTGCCAGGACGTCATCATCATCATCACGGTTGGGGTTATTCGAATTACGATTGCCGCTCGGCTTCGGAAATTGACTCCGACTTTCGCATCTTTGGATACATACTGGGTTGGTTCATCTTAGCGGCGGTCGTCATTCTCGCCTGCTACGCATTCGTGCCGAATTTTCACATTCCGCTGGTAGACAAATATTTGCCGATCTCAGTCGGGCGTTAGTGCGTTTTCAAAACTAGCTTGAGGAGCGAGGTGGCTGTCCACTTCGCTCCTCTTAGTTTCAATCAAACGAGTTTACTGTCCTTTACTATGCGGGCGGTGCATTGCCGCTTCTGCGTTTTGATTAGGACGGATCAGGACGTTTAATCTGTGTGGACACTTTCGATACACGCTCGGCACCTGTGAGTTGCATTCGGCGGGCGATAGTGTGTTTGCGCAAAGGCGCTGTCCCCCCACTGAAAGGTATAAAGCTATGAGTGATAGCGTTTCCTATAAATTCGAACAGAATAGCGAGAGTGCGCCTCCAATTAGCGCTGCACATGTCTTTTCCGATATTGGAAATATGAACCGCTATTTCCAGTCTCAAGCAGATGTTTCAACGCTTCTCGGTAATTTAGATCTTACCAACAATCAATTTGATGATCCTGGAGCATCCAGAGCTGATCGGGTCACACGAGAAGTACAAAACGCGCAGCGTCAATTGCCCTCGCTTATGGACTTATCGGGTGCTTCAAAAGACGGCGCCTTAGGGTTGACTATGCAGCATCTCGAAAAGCTCGAGAAAATGCGACTGACAAGAGATCAGCAGGAGGCTGTAGCGTTCTTGAAAGAGAATTTTGGCAAGCTGTCCACGCGACGATTCGGAGGCACCGACATCACTGCTTGGGATCCTTTCAAAGATTATGCCATTACCCCAAGTTCGATACAACGTTACGGTGCCGATGCGGATCCTATTGGCAGAGATAGAAACTCTCCGAGAAATGGGGGACACGGCAAAGGTGATCATGCATCTACGCCATATGATCCTGCTAATGATCGGCCTGAACGCCCCGATCGCCGTGATGTGCCCCCTCGCAGAACTGGTCTGCGTGACGGTCGCGATCGTAGCGACGAAATTATTGTGAAAGATGGATGGGGACCCTGGCAAGTTGCGCGGGAAAGCTTGAAGAGGCAGGGGATTCACACGGATATAGATGGTTCTATCACTAGAGACGAAATGAGACGCTTGCGAGAACTCAATCCTGGGATGGACCGTCTTCATCCGGATGATCGCATAAGAATACGTTGAAACTTTCCTGGGAGGACGGGGGCGGAGACCAGTGCCCGGTCTCCGCTAGCCCAAAAACCAA
>JAYRNY010000201.1:0-4018 GCA_041911975.1 bacterium
ATCCAGCTGAGCTAAGGGCGGATATGCGGGGTATATTCCTCGAACCCTTTAATGCTAGCTGTCCGGACCCCGAGAGTCAAGAGAATTCGGCTTCTGCCCCATTTGGCGGGGTTTTGTGGCACACTTTTATTGGCAACCGTGGAATCATAACAAGTAAGTGTCGGCGAGCCGCCGACACTCCTAGAGAAAAGGCCGGTGAGCCGCCGATACGTCTGGAGAAATGGCTGGCGAGGCGCCGGCGCTCCTAGGAAAAAGCCGAAGGGCGGCCGCCGCTACCAGGACTTCTAACCAATGAAGCTCGCACATAAAGGAATAGTCCTGGTTCTGGTGCCGGTAGCATTCGAGTTTCTATTTGTAGGCTCGCTGTTTTACCTGCTTAAGCAATCGGAAGTCGAGCTGGAGCGCGCCAAGCAAGCACGACAGGTCGCACTTCACCTCAACAAAATCCAACGAATGTTCATGATCATGACCGGCGGCTTACCGGTTTATGTGGAAAACACATTGATCAAGGGTCCGGCACGAAATCGTGTGATGAACTACCGTATTGATGAGGAATTCAAGCTCCTTCGCGAAGCTGCACATGGTAACAGTGAGATGATCGCCTGCGCAGACAGAATGCAGAATTCGCTGTCCGAATCCATGTACATTACTGCCGATATAAAGAGTGCATGGAAGTTGCTGGACAAGTTAAAGAAGTTCAGGTACAGCAAAAAGGGTAAAGGTCTTCTCGATGACCTCACGGATCAAGTCGACATCATGTGGAAGCAGTTGGAAGCGATCGAACAGGAGAGCCCACTTCGCCAGGCTGAAAATCGTGAACAGACTAAACTGTTGCTGCTGCTTGGGCTTGGAGTAAACATATCGCTGGCGATTGGTCTGGCTTATTTCTTTAACCGAGATACTGTTTCTCGTTTGGGAGTCGTGATCGAAAATGCTCGGCGGCTGGCGGAAGGGAAAACTTTAAACAAGCGTTTAAATGGCAGCGATGAGATTGCAATGCTAGATAAAGCGTTTGTTCGAATGGCCAATGATTTGGACAATTTGTCCCAGAAAGAGCGGGCGCTCCTGGTGAATGCTGCAGATGTTATCTGTTCTTTGGATGGAGATACAAACATTACCGATGTGAGTCCGGCCTGCAAGAAAATCTGGGGGTATGAGCCGGTTGATTTGTTGTCGGTTCAACTTCTCTCTATTGTATGCCCGGATGATCTGGAATCGACGAAAGAACACATTTTTGCAGCCAAGTCGGGCAATGTGGAAGTGAACTTTGAAAACCGAGTCATACGAAAGGAAGGAGCGCTGGTTGATATGCTCTGGTCTGTGAAATGGTGGCCGGAGGACAAAACCTTATTCTGTGTCGCGCACGACAACACAGACAGAAAAAAAACAGAGCGGATGAAGGCGGAGTTTGTTTCGATGCTCAGCCACGATCTGCGCTCGCCTCTGAATTCGGTTCAGGCGTTTTTCACCATGGTCGGTGACAAAGTATATGGATCTCTCAACGACAAAGGAATGGCAAAAGTCGCATCTCTGGATTCGACAATTTCCTGGTTGATTGAAATGATCAGTGACTTGCTGGACATCGACAAAATTGAAGCTGGATTGTCCGATCTTGACTTGAAGGAGGTTTCGCTCGACAGCATCGTCGATAAGGCTGATGAAGCACTGGAGGCACTCTGCGAAAAGGAGCAGGTGGAGCTGATCCTGCCGAATCAGGATGTAACGGTGAGAGCTGATGACGACATGCTGCTGCGCGTAGTGACCAACCTTCTTTCCAATGCAATCAAATACTCGCCGAAAGGCTCCCGGGTAAAAGTGGAAATCGAGCGGTTGACTGGCGAAAAGTTGGCTGGTGCGCCTTTGGCTGAGGGGCAATCGGATGCTCTGGTAGAACTGAGAGTCATTGACAAAGGCAAGGGCATAGCGCCTGAGCATCAGGAGGCAATTTTCGAGAGATTTCGCCAGGTGCGGGCCGGGGACTCCGGAAAAGGGCGAAGCTCCGGTTTGGGGCTGGCAGTATCGAAAGCCATAGTGGAAAGGCACGGGGGAACAATCGGGGTGCGCAGTGTGCCGGATGAAGGCAGCACGTTTTGGTTCCGTTTGCCGGTTAATGGAGGGAATGCAGAAAATGCCGCATCCTGACCAACTGTGTCGCCTTCTGACCATCTTCACAAGTTTTTGTGGCAAACTATTGCATGGCAACCATGACGTGCCCGTCCCGCGGAGCGGTGACCAGTGAAACTGATTCATAGAGGGTTGATTCTGGTCATGGTGCCAGTGGCATTTGAATTTGTTTTCGTCGGCACGCTGTTTTATATGATGCATGAGGCGGAACTAGAGGTTGCCCGTGCGGAGAAAGCGCGCGAGGTAATTACACACCTCAATCGGATTCAGCGGCACATCTTAGTTTGGGTGGCTGGTCTCAGTCCCTATGCGGCGTTGTCCGGCACCCCCGGACCAACCCGCGCGCGTATGGCGGCTGGAGCGGTGAAGGATGAATTTAAGCGATTGAGAGCCATCGTCAAAGATGATCCTCAACAACTGAGTTCGGTCGACAAGATGGAGAAATCCTGGGATGACGGCGTTCAGATCTCTGTAAACATCAAAGACGCATGGTCGATGTACAGTCTCTTTAACTCGAGTTCCGGCTTGGAGCGTGGTAAAGGGCTGATGAGCGGTTTGCTCGATCATTCCGACCAAATTCGCATCCAAACAGAAAGGATCGAAAACGAAAGCCCGGAGCGTCAGGCTGAACTGCGCGAGATAATGAAAATCTGGCTGTCCATCGGACTAAGTGCAAATGTAATCCTTGCCGTTGGACTGGCTTTTTACTTCAACAAAGTCACAGCAGCCAGGCTGGCTGTTGTTGTCGACAATACTCGCAGGTTAGCCGGAGGTCTGCCTCTCAACAAGCCCTTAAGTGGAGATGACGAGTTCGCTCGATTGGATAAAGTGTTCAATAGCATGGCCCGCGATCTGGATGCTCTAGCTCAGAAAGAACGCGCGCTTCTTGTCCATGCCGTCGATGTGATTTGCTCTCTGGACGAGGACGGCACCATATCGGATGTAAGCCCGGCTTGCGAAAAGGTCTGGGGATATCAGGTAGACGAACTTTTGTCTAAGCGTTTGATGAGCATCGTTGTTCCCGAAGATGTTGACGCCACGCTGGAGCAAATCTCGTCTATCAAGAAGACGAGTTCCAACAGCAATTTTGAAAACCGCATTATCCGCAAAGACGGTTCAGTCGTCGATATGCTCTGGTCCCTAAACTGGTCGCCTGAGCAGAAGACGTTTTTCTGTGTCGCGCATGATAACAGTGAAAGAAAAAATGCCGAGCGGATGAAACAGGATTTCGTCGCCATGCTCAGCCACGATCTTCGCTCACCCCTGAATTCGGTGCAGGCATTTTTTACTATGCTGCGTGAGAAAGTGTATGGTTCCCTAAATGAGAAAGGCATGAGTCGTGCCGCATCCCTTGAAGGAACTGTCGGTTGGCTTATCGAGATGATTAGTGACTTGCTTGATATCGACAAGATCGAAGCAGGTCTGTTGGATCTCAATCTAAAGGAAACATCACTTTTCGACGTTGTCGAGAAAGCAAGCGAGGCTCTTACCAATCTGGCAGACGAAGAGAATGTGGAAGTTGTATTGCCGGACAATGATGCGAGGGTTCGCATTGACGATGACATGTTCATGCGAGTGGTGACGAACCTGCTTTCGAATGCGATTAAGTTTTCGCCCAAGAATTCCAAAGTCGAAGTTGAAATCGACGAGTCCGATGGATTTGTTGAGTTGAAAGTGATTGACCATGGACCGGGAATTGCAGCCGAAAATCAAGATACAGTTTTTGAACGCTTTAAACAAGTGAAAGAGTCTGACTCTAAGAAGCGCCGCAGTTCAGGATTGGGTTTGGCGGTTTCGAAGGCAATCGTGGAACAGCACAAGGGCACAATTGGCGTGACGAGCCAACCCGGAGAGGGAAGCACTTTTTGGGTAAGGCTGCCGAGGGTTTAGAGTC
>JAYRNY010000202.1:0-1658 GCA_041911975.1 bacterium
CAGCTCTCAAGCAAATCGCCAAGCTTTACGACGTTGAACAAGTGAAGGTACATCATGCAGAGCAAGAGCATGCAAAACGACAAAACCAACCAGCAGAACTTTGTCTATCTATATGACACCACTCTTAGAGATGGTGCGCAGCGAAAAGGCTTGAGCTTTTCGCTCGACGACAAAGTCAAAGTAGCGAAGCTGCTCGACGGCTTCCGCGTGCCTTACATTGAAGGCGGCTGGCCTGGTTCGAATCCGAAAGATGCTGAATTCTTCCGTCAGATGCGCGCCAATCCGTTGAAGCATTCGACGGTGGTGGCATTCGGCTGCACTCGTAAAGTCGGCGTGAGAGCCGAAGAAGATGCCAATCTCAAAGCCTTGCTGGATGCGGGCACCAGAGCTGCGGCAATCGTTGGAAAATCTTGGAAGCTTCATGTCGAGGAAGTCCTTAAGACCGACCTCGAAGAAAACCTCAAAATGATCGCGGACAGTGTGCGCTTTTTGAAGCAGCACGGCAAGGAAGTAGTCTTCGATGCCGAGCACTTCTTCGACAGCTTCATGGCTGCGCCGGAGTATGCCGTGAAAGTCGCAGGCGCCGCTGTTGAAGCGGGAGCCGATTGGGTCGTTCTTTGCGATACCAATGGGCGCTGCATGCCCAGCGATGTTACGAAAGTTATGTCTGCGATGATGCAAGCAGTTCCCGCTCGTTACGGCGTCCATTGCCACAATGACATGGAACTCGCAGTTGCCAACTCGATCGCCGCAGTTGAAGCTGGCGCTCGTCAAGTGCAAGGAACCATAAATGGATACGGTGAGCGCTGCGGCAATGCGAATCTTGTTTCACTCATGCCAACGTTGAAACTCAAAATGGGTTATGATTGCGTGCGCGAATCTGATTTGAGAAAATTGACCGAACTCTCGCGCACCGTCAGCGAAATAGCCAATCTCAATCCCGATCCGTGTGCTGCATATGTCGGCAGTTCCGCTTTCGCACATAAAGCCGGTTTGCACGTGGCAGCCGTCGAGCGTGTCGCGCATAGTTATGAACACGTCGACCCCGCCCTTGTCGGCAACCGCCGCCAGGTGATCGTTTCAGAACTCTCCGGTCGCGGTAATATCCGCATGCTTGCCAATGAAGTGGGCGTCGGTGTTGTGGGAACGGAAGCTAACGTGCTTGCCAAAGTCAAAGAGATGGAAGGCAGCGGCTATCAGTTCGAAAATGCCGAGGGTACAGTGGAGCTCCTCATGCGCAGAGCCGCTCCCGGATACGTGGCACCGTTCGAAATCGTCGACATGATGGTTGTAGTCTCAGACCGCAATCGCGCCGGAACCAGCGCAGAAGCAATGGTGAAGGTAAAGGTCGGCGACGAGAAATTTCACACCGCCTCGGAAGGACGTGGTCCTGTGCATGCGCTCGACCTTGCTTTGAGAAAAGCGCTTGCTCCCAGATATCCACAAATAGAAGATGTTCGCCTTGCAGACTACAAAGTGCGAATTCTCGATCCAGATCAAGCGACCGACGCAATGACCCGTGTGATCATCGAAGCCACTAGCGGCGACGACAGATGGTGGACAGTCGGCTGCTCTCAAAACATCATCGATGCAAGCTGCCAGGCACTGGCCGACAGTTTGGAACTTTATCTCGCTCGCATGGCGAGCAATTCTGCGGA
>JAYRNY010000203.1:0-5204 GCA_041911975.1 bacterium
CAAAAAACTTCTTGTTTTATTTAAGGAACATGATGTCGATGACAAAATGGACACGCCTTATCGAGGTGGAATTTTCTTGATGGCGCGACTGGGCAAATTCCGCAATCAACTTGCAGTGGAGAAACAATTGCTTATAAACGAAGACGCCTGGTGTCGCACGCCTGAGTGGAGTCGCGTTTCATTCAGTGTGCCACAGGATAAATTCGAGGAAGCATTCGATCGGCTAGCCGCGTTTTTGGGTTCAAAGAAGAAAGTGAAAAACTGAGAGGACATATATGCCATACACTGCCGAAATCAGCAGAACCAATCCCTCGTGTTTCCTATTCCTTATAGATCAATCCGGGTCGATGCAAGAACCTTTCGGCTCGGCAAACGGGGAAGGCGGAGGCAAAACCAAGGCCGAGAGCCTGGCTGATGCCATCAACCGGCTTCTGCAGAACCTGGTCATCAAATGTGCCAAGTCTGACGGCATCCGCGATTACTACCATGTGGGTGTGATCGGATACGGCGGAAAGGGAGTCGGACCGGCATTTGGCGGACCGCTCAAAGATAAGGAGATGGTGCCCGTAAGTGAGATAGCCAACAATCCGACCAGGGTCGAGCAACGCGTCAAGAAAATCGATGACGGCGCCGGCGGTCTGGTGGAACAAAAAATCAAGTTTCCCATCTGGTTCGATGCTATGGGTGAGGGCGGAACACCGATGTGCACGGCGTTTATCACCGCCACCAAGCTTTTGACCAAGTGGCTCGCCGAACACCCAAACTGTTTCCCACCCATCGTTATCAATATTTCCGACGGCGAATCATCCGACATGGACCCATATCAGGCTGCTATGGATCTGATGAGCCTGTCGAGTACGGACGGCGAAGTATTGCTCTTCAATTTGCACCTGTCGTCGTCTAATGAGAAAGCGATTGAATACCCCAACGACGACGAAAAGCTGACCGACGACCATTCCAAGCTGCTTTTCAGCATGTCGAGCGTGTTGCCCGAATACATGCAGAAGATGCTGTCCGGCGAGGGCGTGCCGGTCACGTTTGCTACAAGAGGATTTGTTTTTAATGCCGACCTCGTGTCTGTGATTCGCTTCCTCGATATCGGCACCAGACCAGCGAATATGCGATAGAAGTCGCGATAAGGAAAAGCATGCGCGTTACCGGAAAGGTATTCTGGCTGCCCAAGAAAGGCAATTCCATCGAAGAGTACGAAGATGCCGCGTACCCATTCGAGGATTTCAGTGCCGAAGGCAATGAATTCAAATGCGCCGTGGCGGACGGTGCTACGGAAACGTCCTTTTCGGGTTTGTGGGCGAGCTTGCTTGTTGAAGGCTTTGCGGAGAAACTGGCGCTCGACTCGCTTAGAAAGCGCTGGAATGCTGATGTGAGGCAGAAGGACCTGCCCTGGTATGCAGAAGAGAAACTGGAGAAAGGTGCTTTCGCTGCTTTAGTCGGCTTGCATCTGAAGAAAGGGCGCGGCAAGAAAAACGCGTTCATTGTCGAGGCGACCGGCGACTGCTGCGTAATCCATGTGCGTGAAAGCCATATGCTGTCCAGTTTTCCTATGGTTTCATCCGGCGAGTTCAACAATTCTCCTGCCCTCATTTGCAGCCACGCGTTTCCCTCTGTTGATGCGCAAATGCAGAAGCTGATCAAGAAAGGTGAATGGCAGGACGGCGACACATTCTTTCTACTGTCCGACGCGATCGCTTGCTGGGCTCTTCGCAGACACGAAGAGCTGGATGATGTAGCCAATGTGCTGCAAAACATTGAATCTCAAGAGGACCTTGCCAGGCTGGTCGAGGAGGAGCGTCTCTTGATTTCGCAGGACGGTCGTCCGGCAATGAAAAACGACGACGTTACTTTCTTGTGTGTGACCGTTTGTAGCTAGTAGAAATTTAATAATGTCTGATTTGCGTTACCGAGGGATTTTTCCGTGGGTGCCAGGAACGTGCCCTGATTGAGTTGTCATGGGGGTGGGGTGATTATTTTTGGGGTATACGTATTTCCCCCATAATGCCCGCAGGCTGCGGAGTTTAACTCTCACTTAATTTGACTCTTGGCAGGGGCGGTATTAATCTGTAGATGGCGAATATGAATGAGGTCCGCGCAGGCGGGCTCCGACCTTGGCGTGAGATTCTAAAAGGCTGGGCGTCTTAATGAAACAACTGTTTCAGGCTTATTTGACTTGGGGAGACGCGGGGACTCAAGGTGGTCATCACGATCTTTCCGCGTACACCGACGAAGAACATCTCTCCGGCAACCGCAAACGCCTGAGCAAAATGAGCGGGCAATATGCAGCTCTACCAAAGGTACAACAGCAAGCCACTCAGAATCAAAACCTTCAGCTGAACTGCAATCCGCCCTCTACTGCGGTTGCATCGACCAGCGCTACCTACTCCTATGAAGCTTCGTCGAATATCGTCAGGCTCTCTGTGGAAGACGAAGACTACATCGATACTCTGGCGAATATCACCGACGAGCAATGCAATTTTGAACCGGACGTTGAATCAGAACTTGCGGACGATCCAACTGCAGCCGCAGCAGCAAAAGTTGCAGCGAAGATTTCGCGCGCCATTTCCACGCCGGTCGAAACAGCAGACACTGCGCCTGTTGTACCGACCAGTGAAGGCGATCTTTTCGGACCGGTTGATATCAACGCAAGTACGCTTCAGCTTCCCGTCATCAATTGTGAGCCTCCGAAGTCCGAAAATCGCAGCGGGTTGAGTGGAAGTTTTCGCCGTCAGAGCGGTGCGCACAAGATGACTCACTGGACCAGCAAGAAGTCCGCCGGCACCGACGCCTGGGATACTCGCGTCGAGTCCGGTATGAAGGCATACGAGAAAAATTCCAAGTACACGACCAGCCATGAAAATTTACCGATATGGCCTGATCAGATGCCTGATGGCTGCAGCTTCATCGAGATGGATACAGCGGGCGATGCACCGACAATGATTGAGTCATTCGGCACCGGCGAAGTCAGGATGATTAACAGCTATGAAAATCAAGGCGGCGGTATACGACGTCTTTCGTCTATGCGCAGTTCGATGCGCATGATTGAAATGCGTGATGAGGCGGCATTGCACAGACCGCTCGAGCCCAGTAATTCATATGATGCGTTCAATTCGTTTGTTAACAAGTCCGCAGATGTTCAGTCGAAGTCGTATGCAGAAGAAATTTCTGACTTGATGGCTGATGCCGTCGCTTGCGATGCTGCGGATGAGCCATCGATTTTGGAAGACATCCTGTCTGAATGTGTTGATGCGGCTAAAACATACGAAGAGATGAGCGCTCAATTCGACAACACGATCGAAATGGACAAAGCGGTAATTTCTTTCGCGCCGGACATTCAAGATCCGTCTATCGTGGAAGGTTTTGTCGGCAATTTCTCGGTGACATTCGCCGAGTCTCTCGCCGTTTGCGAATTGGCAGATACCGCAGATCACATTCACGAGCAGATTTGCTTTGATCCCAAAGCATTCTCGGCGCACATGATTAATGGCGAACCTATCGAAGCCGTTTGCGTGTTTGACTCGACTGAAAAACTTTCGTTCAAGGCATCCGAAACGATTCGCACTAATCTCGAATCGATGTTCAATATGAATCCGCTCTCGCAAGTCGAAGAATCAAATAGCCAGCAGTCAGGTTCAGAAGAGCCTGCTGAAGACAGCGTTCAGATTGAGAACGTGACTGTTGTCTCCATCGAAGATTGCGAAGTACTGGAGATCGCTGCCATTGGTGGCAAACCATCGCGTCAGAGAGCAAAAGGCACGTCGCGCTCCAAGAAGACTCAAACCAGAAGAGAAAAGAGAAGCAAAAAGCGCAGCGCCGCAGCCAACGCCTAGAGAAAGTCGACCCTACGATATTCTCGCCAGTATGTTCGCGCGGATTGTCTTTGCTCTGTCCCTGAGGCGTTTGGAAATATTGCCAAATCCTTCCTGCTCGAATGGCATTGACCATTCCTCATATGCCACTGCTGTAAACAGCGAGTCTTTCTTTTCACTGGCAAATATACCGTCGACACATTCTTCTGCCTTATCGAGTTGCCCCAGCCCGGCATATGCATAGGCAAGACTCGACAGGATTGCAGACACCATGCCGTATTCATCGTCGAGTTCTTCTTTCGCTTGTTTCAGTTGTTTTTTCAAGCTCTCGAGTAATGGCTCAATTGCGTCGCTTGCTCCAATCAGGTGCTGCGAAATAATTGCAATAGCTATATTATCTGAGCTTGCTTCTTCCGACAGGTGCTTGAGTCCATGGGAGGACAAATCTTTCGCCTCATCGACTCGCCCTGTTTTTGCATAATGAATTGCCAGCCTGAACGTCGCCTTTGATTGCATCCAACTTCCCGGATGCCCATCTCGATGGACCGAGGCCCACAATTCGGCAGCTTCTTCAGGGTCGCCTATTCTGTAGACCAAAGCGGCAAGCGATAATCTTTGCATTATGATCGACGATTCGTGAATGCTTTTCCACTCGCTTGAATCTGTCTGAAGTTTATCTTGGGCCTGTTTCAACTCTTTCCTATATTCTTCTTCTTGCCATTTGAAGTCATGGCGCGCTTTAGCCAGTTGACCGCGTTCTATCTCAAAACCTGAGCCTATGGGCTTATGACCGTTGGGTTCCCGCATGCTTTCAGCTTGTTTCAATAATCGCTCAGCTTCATCGAAGTTCTGATACAAATGGCATTGGATGCGAGCTCGCCTGCAGAGTGCTTCTTCTAGATGCATACCGGCAACATTTGGAGCGCACTCTCCGAGTTGGAATGCTGTTTTGAAACAACTTTCTGCATCTAAAAATTCTTCTTCCTGAAACAACAATTTTCCCAATGCAACATTCGCAGCCACAATCAGCTCGGTTTCGTCTGAATTGGAAAGCAGCCCCAGCGCCCGTTTGAATTGCGGTATCGCGACATCATTGTCAACGCGCCGGGCCATACTGATCAAACTTTTCGCCAGAGGAACGGGCGCAGTATCTGCTTTTTTCTCAAACTTTTCTATAAGCTGGTGCATCATTGCATCGCGTTCTTCGTTCTTGTCGGATAAGCTGGCGAGACCGATCAACACTTCCATAGGCTCGTAATATTGATCGGAGTTCAATTCTTCAAAAATGGAGGCGGCATGGCGCGCACAATTCTCCGCCTCCTCTGTGTTGTACCAAAAGACAAGCCGCGCCATCATTGTCAGGCATTCGGCTACTTTCATATG
>JAYRNY010000204.1:0-4431 GCA_041911975.1 bacterium
GCCCCAAGTCTTGAACGCCCACCAGGCGCACAGCCCGACCAGCTGCCTCAACTCATCGAGATAAACGAATCTATTTGTAGGCCTTTTGTTTTTTCCGTCGCGTACCGCCGCAATAACGGTTTCTCTCGCTAAAACTATGTCTTCTCTGAAGATAACCTTTTTGCCTCTAACTGCAACTTCGTCTTCTATCACAGCCCAGTGAGCGGTGTGCTCAGTAGCTGGAAAGAGGTCCGCTTCCGCCATGCGCTTACCTCATATCTAAATTTGGACCAGTTGCAGCAAGTCTGAACGACCTTTGTGACAAGTAATGGGCACGCAGATTAAATGTTGCCCGCCAACAGGTACTGAAGGCTAAATGGCGTCGCAAACTCGGCTTACATTCCACCCGCATCGGCGAGCCACCGACACACCGCGCACACTTTAATCTTTCTTCGTTCCAACGAGCGTTTCTTCCGCACCGGCGGTGGTGCCAATGCGATGCTGGGCGCGTAATTGAGCGAGTGTTTCACTCATCATTTTTGCAGCGTCATCTTTCATCTTACCCGGCTTGCCTTCATAGTCGTTGGGCATCATGGGCGGCAGAACCTTTGCGTGAATGGGCTGAAACATTCTCAGTTCGTTGCGACCTTTGGGAAACACTTCGTATGTTCCGTAAATCACGACAGGAATAATCGGCACATTCAGATCGAGCGCCAGGTTGAAACAACCGGCACGAAACGGAATCATATCGCCGGTCTCGGTGCGCGTTCCTTCAGGGAACATCATCACCGACGCGCCTTTGCTCAACCACTGTTTGCAAACAGCCATCATGTCTTTTATCGAGGAGAGATTTCCGCGCTTGATTCTCACATATTGATTGAGATACATGTTCCAGCCAATCAAGGGAATCTTGAAGATGGTTTCCTTTGAGACGAACTTGAATTTGCGGAATGTGGAGTACAGCACAAGAATGTCGAAGTAAGACGAGTGATTGGCGATCAAAATATAGGTCTTATCGGGATCGATGTTTTCTACGCCTTCGATTTTGTATTGCCAAAACGGGTTGACATAAAGGTATTGAGTGCCCCAGACGCATGAAATCATGTGAACAATCTGCCTGCGCGGATCAAAGGCAAACGTCAATATTGTGGCAAGTGCCGTTATCGCGTTCCAGAATGCGGACGAGAGAATGAAGTAAGTCAAGAATGCGGTAGAGAACATCTTGTCTATTACTTTGACTGCTTCGCTTCTAGGTCGTTCTGCTTCTGGCAATTTACTTTCCAACGTCTAAACACTAAACGGAATGAGTCGCTTCACTTTTCAGAATCTCAACTTCTTTACCGGGCAAGCCCCTGACCGTGTGCCCCCATTCTATATCCCGCTCCAAAAGGCTGTCACAGAGGAGCAGCTTGTTCACCGAACGCTCGATGTTGGTGCAAATTCTATCGAGAGGCAAGTCCTCATCCGCCGTACCGAAGGGATGCTCTTTCTCTTCCGCGACCATTTCGAGACCGAGCACCATGTACGCGCCCACCAGCACAATCGGCACGCTCCACAATCCCAGGTCAGGCGAAAGCGCGAAAGAAAGAAGAAGCAAGTAAGTGACGATAATGTGCAGGATGATGCTCTTGTGAGAGATAGTAATCGGCGAAGTAGCGATGCGTTCGCAAGCGCCGAGTACGTCGAGAAGCGCGCGCGCATGCGGATCGACTACGTTGAACATCATGTCGTTCAAGCGCCCCTCGCGGCGTTTTTGGTCGAGCAAAGCGTAGATCTCCTCGACAACGAGCATGGGGTGCTCGCTGACAGGATCGCACTCGGGTGCCCGCGAATGAGACGCATCGAGAAGCCGCAAGTGATCTTTCATGCACATTGCAAACCTGATAAGCAAGCCTGCCATCACTTCGCGTTCCTGATAATTGGGACGCACGAATTCGTAGTATTTGATAGACAGATTGCGCAAGTCGTTGACCAGTTGCCCCCAGGCGCGGCGACCTTCCCACCAGCGGTCATAGGCGCTGTTGGTGCGGAAAACGAGCAGCAAAGACAAAAGCATCCCGGCAAACAGGCTCGAATTTACTTCGACAACGCGCTTGCCTTCGACCAGATGCGGGCCGACTATAGCAATGATTGAAGAACACGCCGCGATCATAATCAAATACCACTGCAACTTTCTTAAGACCGAAAAGTTGAACAGACCTTGAAGTATGGCGTTGATGTCTCTTTGTTGCATTATCTTTCTTGGTTCAAGAACCCGGGGATTTCAGCCGATTCGAAGTTTGGCTCTGACTGATCATAGCGAATACACCTCTCGACAACAAGCAAGTGCGAAGCAACATGCTTAACGAGGACTTAGGTTCAAAGCGGAACCGGGGGATATAGAGGTCGTCTTTAACAAGTAAAATCGCCGAAACTCGCCCGTTTCAACAATGCACTGCTACGATTTTGTGAGCAGCAAGAACAGACAAGACTTGTCAGGATATTGAAAGTTTTGGGCGCCCATCAGGAAAAATGAGCACCTCCCCCAGGAAGCGATTAATCAGTTTGACAGCGGCGAGCATGGCCCTGCTTGGCGCTACAGTCCCGAGCATAGCCGATGAAATTGCCCCAATTCAGACGCAGCCGGATTCTACGTCGAGTGTAATGCCAGAAGGCAAAGCCCAGAGGGCATTTACGCCCATCGTTCTGAGCGACCCGAAAACAGTTCTTGCCGATCCCAGAATTCCCAAGCCCAGGCCACAGCTTGCCCAGTCGCCATCTGGAGTGCCGGCGCCCCCACCCACAGGTTTCCTGACGAACCCACCGGCGGGTACAAAACTCGAAGATCTGTATCCAACAGCCATGCCCAACGCACCCTTCACGGGCGGACTGTCCGACCCACGCTTGAAAGGTCTGGATCTGGACAGAGCCAGGGAGGTGTCGCTCGATCCGATTCCCATGTCGCAGCTTTTACCGATAGGAAAAAGAAAGTTGCCGGCAATCAGATTGGAAGCCACATACACAGATATTGTTTCACTCAAAGATTGCCTCAACTACGCACTCTACAACAGCCTGCCCATCCGCATCTCCGACGCCGGATACGATTCGCAGAAATATTTGTTCGTCAGCTCACTCGGTCAGTTCTTGCCTGATTTCACGCAGACGTATCGGTATCAGCAAGTCGATAATAACCGCCCGCCAGTCACCAACCAGCACACCTTTTCAAACACCGTGCGCTATCCCGTCTTTCAAGGCGGAGGGGTTTTCTACAATGCGCTTGTCAATTTGAATCGCACGAAGGCAGCGAAAAGCGGTTATAGAGCCACGATCAATGACACGCTTCTGGAAGTTTACCGCCGCTACAACGAACTGATTCTCAATCATGTTCTCTTGCAGATCCGCGTCAAGTCCGTTGAATTGTCGCGGGCGCAGCTGGCTCTCAACGAGCAATTGAAAGAAGCGGGCGTGGGAACCAATTTTGCTATCTACCAATCACGCACGCAATTAGCTCTGGACAAACAGGCGCTGCTGCAACAACAGGTACTCGTCCGTCAGTCTGCAATTCAATTGGCTGTGGCGATGAACTCTAATATTTCATCGAACATTTACCCCGATGAATTGCGGGCAGTCGAAGCGCGTCTTGTCGATCAGGAATGGGCGATCAATCAGCTGGTAGCTGTGGCGGCCAAGCGACGCCCCGAGCTGAAGCAGTTTGACGAGCTCCGCATTGCCGCAAGGCGCCAGGTGCAAGTAGCGGCAGCGCCTCTGTATCCGACCTTGCAATTCTTCACTTCAAAAACACAAACCACGGTTTTCAACCACGGGAGAAGCAACAGCAGCGCCACCGGGTCGAGTTCCACCGTGATCATTCCGACCGGCAGCGGCGGCGGCGGGATTGGCATCAGCGGCAATGGCGGCAGATCGTTCAGCGGCGGATTCGACTTGAGCTGGAACCTGGACGGGTTTGGCGTCGTGGCTGCAGGGCAGACCCTTTCGGCAAAAGCGCTGGCTCGCCAGGCGATGCTGCAATCGAACCAACAACTGCTGACCGTCCTGCAAGAAATTCACAACTCATATTTGAACATGCTGACGGCATCAGAGCAGGTGGACGTGGCGGGCGAGGCGGTCTTCTCATCAAGCGAGCAGCTCAGACTGGCCAACCTGCGCCTGCGCTACGGGCAGGGTATCAACCTGGAACTTATCCAGGCGCAGAGGGACTACATCAACTCTCTAACCTCACAGGCTCAAGCGATCATCGCTTACAACATTTCGCAGGCTCAGCTTCTCAGAGATACAGGTATGATTTCGGTGGGTGCCCTTACAACTACCAGGCCGCCTAAAATAAGTTCCACCGGCAATTTGCAATACTAAAATAGGTAGGAACATGTCTTTCGGGCGCTCGTCGATTTATATCTAAGAATTCTTGTTTACATCTATGAATTGGTTGCAACAGCTCTTGAATCCTAAAGAAGC
>JAYRNY010000205.1:0-2488 GCA_041911975.1 bacterium
GCTCTACCAACTGAGCTACCGGGGAACGAGGATATGGTTAACAAGCGTCGGTATTCTAGCAAAACTGAAGAGCGAAGGGGGAGACTTTTTTAGATGCCAAAATCATCAGTTTCGTCTTCGTCCGATGACGCATCTGTATTGCCTTCCGCCTGTGCGGCGAAATGTTTTGCCCATGTGAGATAGAGATTCCCGCTGTCCCGCATCGTGTCTGCAGCTTTGACAAGCTTTTCTGCTAATTCAGGGTCCTTCCCGCTCGCGTGTATGACAGCAGCTCGCCGCTCAATAGCCTTGGGATATTCGTTCAACAGGGCGGCTATGTTTCGGAGGAGTTCATCGAGTACGTTGTCTTCTTCCATTGGATCTCCCCAGGTGCGCATCTCAAGAAAAAACCCCATAGCGCAGGACGCTATGGGGTTTGTGAGACGAAGTGCTTGCTTACCCTTGGTAGGCTTGCCCGAGGCCTGCGGACTCGCCCTTGTGGCTCATCAGCTGCCCCGTGGCGCTGACGGCTTGCATTTCGATCGCTTCGTGTTTGGCCGCATTGCAGACGACGACGCAAAGCTCGCAACCTTTACAGCGATCAATCGTGACTTCTGCGACCATCTTGGTGACGTTGAGATCCAAGCAGTTGGCCTCAGGGCAATACATGATGCACAGTCGACAGCCCTTCTTGGCCACGCACTTCTCGTCGATAACTTGCGCTACGTTATACATGCGACGTGGTTCCTTCTCTCTCGTTAAGCCGCAACGGCAGGATTACCGACCCGCAACTCGACCTTATTTTTTTCGGCCCATTCGCTTGCGATCTCGTATGCTCGCTTGACCGTCGCCAAATTTTTGGCCAGCAGCATTTCTTTTTTGGCGAACTTTTTCTTGATGGCTTCGTCCAATGAGGCCGTTCCGCCGGATGCGACAAATTTCTTTCCAAACCGTTCCTGCAAAGCACCGTCGAGAGCTTCCATCGAGACGCATTTGGTGATGCCCGCCACCGACCCGATCATCGACATGTTTGTGGAAAGTTCGGTCCCTGCAACTTCAATCGCAAGCTCGGTCCCCGCGATATAAAACAGGGATACGTTCAAATCTTTGAGCCGAGTAATGTCTTCTTCTGAGAGAAGGGGTTGTGCGGAGTTGATAATTACGACTCCACCTTCTTTTACGCCGGAATAGAAGGGCATTGTATAACTTTTGCCCATCGTAATGACCTGAGGATGAAATACTTCGATGACATCCGGAAATACCAGTTCTCCTCGATCGTAAATCCGCTCAATCCCGATCCGGCAATAGCTTTCCGCCGGTGCCATACGTTTTTCGGCGCCAAAGAAGGGATTTGAAATAGAGAATTTTCCATCCTTATTGGCGGCCATGGCCATCACATGGGCGGCCGTCACGGCTCCCTGACCACCTAATCCGGACATACGAATGTTCAGTCTTTTCTTAATCATGAACGACCTCCGGTTCCTTAGGCTTTTCCCGCGAGCTGCTTTGCAGCAGCTTTGCGTTCCTTGTCCTTTGCGGCCAACTCTGCCAGGAACTGCTTTGCCGGCTCGCTGACATACTCTTTGTAGGCAAATCGCTCGGTTGGCTTTTCAGAGTCACGCATTTCCTGAAGGCCTTCCATGCTGTTCTTGCCGATTTCGAGAATGCACGGTGTATAGAGCTGGATATACGTTGGGCCGATTTCACGTGCGATCAAAACAGAGTTCCGTATGACTTTTTCCACCAGTGACGGCTTGCTCACGGTGCAGTTTACCACGTAATGACAACCAGACTCCCGTGCTATTTCAGGCAGACGGACCTTGTCAAACAGTTTTCCAACCGGAGCCATTTTGGCGACGAATCCTTTTTGCATCAAGCCGCTTTCCTGGCCGCCAGTATTGGCATAGAGCTCGTTGTCAAAGCAGATGGTGGTGAATTTTTCCTGGCGGAACCAGGCCTGCAAGGTCATGTCGAGGCCGATGTCAACTGTGGCGCCATCGCCAGCAAGCACAACCACATCCTTCACACGATCCGGAAAGCGCACGCTGAGCGCCCGCTTCAGGCCGGATGCAATCGCATTCTGGTTACCAAAGAGAGAATGAATGTTGTGTACAGCCACCATGGGAAACACCAGGCTGGTGCAGCCCGTAGAGCCAACCATCACTGTATCTTCAGGATTAGGCAGGGACGCCAAAATATAGCGGAATGCCATGGATTCAGGGCAGCCGGCGCACAAGGAATGTTGTTCAATCAATTCTTTTGAAGTACCAATATCCTTCCAACCGCGGTCTTCTTTGCCATAGGTCGCGCTCTGGACCAAATCCTGATAGTCCGATGGCATGATGTCATATAGATCCGGCGAAATTTTGATTCGCTCTTTGCTCATGTATGCCTCCTCAAGGCTTAACGATCTCGAATTTGATGGCTCAGGTCACTGCGTAATTACAGGGGACAATGTCAGCTGCCTCTGCCCGCCAGCGACTCAGACCGCAGGCCAAGGGCTGTCTTA
>JAYRNY010000206.1:0-5125 GCA_041911975.1 bacterium
ATGGTTGTCGTTGTGCTTATCTATCTGGTGTTCGATAACAGCGCCGACAACAGCCCCTATTACAGCTGATTTCCCGTCAATTCCACGGTTGCCTTGTCTGGGCTCCTCGTAAACCGGAGGCTCGTTGTAGATGGGAGGAAATTCTATGTGGCCGGCAGGGATGCTGAAGACATAGGGACGATTGCGATCTCTGCGAACTGATTCCACTGATACTGCTTGCCCGCCCTGCACGTCGCGGATCCTAAGATCGTCACCGACCCCGGGTGTTTCATTAGCTTGGGTTCTGTGGACCAGACTGGCAAAATCTCTTTCATTCATATTGAGAGCATCTTCTCGCAACTGCTTAGCCACATAAGCACCCTGTCCAACGTCCAAGCCATAAGCCAACTGGCTCGCTCTTTCTTCGATAAAATCGTGGCCCATTGCACCCACCTCTGTAATCACCAACAGAAGCATTTTTATCGTTCTATATGACAGCTACGTGGCAGATCAGGAGCGGCAACCAATTACTGCATCAAATCCTTGTAAATCAAGGTGTTGTCGATGTTTCGCTTGCCCCAGCGCACGATTTCGTTGAGCACAGGCTCCAGCGTTCTACCTTTCTCCGTCGGCGAATAGCTCATGCGCAGGCGATGGCTGCTGTATGGGGTTTTCTCAATCAGTCCGGCGCGCTCAAGCTTGTGCAGTCTGTCGGTCAAGACGCTGGAAGATATTTTCTCAGGAGAAGTGAGAAACTCCTCGAATTTTGTTTTATTGAAAAACAAAAGATCGCGCAAAACAACCAGCGTCCACTTGTCGCCAATCAAGTCGAGAACACACGATATGGGGCAGTCGGATCTTCTGTTCACTAAACTCTTTCCACGATCGCCGATATGCTCTGGCCGCCTGCCACACAAAGAGTGACACAGCCCACATTTTTATCTTCTTTTTCCAGTGCCGTGATCAAAGAAACAAGCAAAATCGAACCGGTTGCACCGAGCGGATGCCCCAGCGCAATGGCTCCACCATTGATATTTACACGCCCCGGATCGAGGTTCAACAAACGCATTGTTTGCAGTGGAACAACCGCAAATGCCTCATTGATCTCCCAGAGATCGATGTCTTTTGCAGACATACCGCAGTCTTTGAGAACCTGACTGCAGCAAGGTCCAGGACCATTGAGCATGACCACTGGATCGCTGCCGCGCGTGACGATTTTGACAATGCGTGCGCGAGGTTTTGCTCCGGATTTGGAAATGAAATCATCATTGGCAAGGAGAACAGCCGAGGCGCCATCGGCAATTCCGCTGGAATTTCCCGCTGTGTGATAAGGCGCAACTTTCGACAAGGTCTTGCCCTCGCCTATCAGTCCAGCCGCTGTCATTTCCTCTTCCAGAGCCGCAAATGCAGGCTTAAGCTGACTCAATCCTTCCATCGAGGTATCTGGTCTTATGTGATCGTCGCGAGTGAGAAACGGCTTGCCTGCCTCATCTTTCACCAGTGCATAGGCAGATTCGAAATAGTTTTTCTGAGCGGCGGTGTGAGCTTTTTGATGAGATGTAAGCGAAAATCGATCGAGCTCTTCGCGAGTAAAACCGTCCGTTGCTGCGATAAAGTCGGCACTGATTCCCTGCGGAAGCTGCACGAGTTTGAACCGTAAGTGATCGTTATTGCCGTCCATAAAACCGCCGTCGCTAGCCATTTTTACTCGCGACATGCTTTCAACACCGCCTGCCAAAGCCACCGCATTCGTCCCGGAGGCGACCAGACCGGATGCAATGTTTACGGCTTGCAGACCGGATCCGCAGCACATATTGACACTGGATGCACTGACAGACCAGTCCAGGTCAGCCGATAAAACGGCATTTCTAGCAATGTTTGCACCCTGATCGTTGACTTGCGAAACACACCCGAAGAAAGCCGTCTCAGCTTTTTGCAACACTTCAGGTTGGCGGGAGCGCAACTCCCGAATACAAGACACAACAAGCTCTTGCGGGTGGACGGCGGTATATGCGCTGGTACCTTTTTTAACGCTTGAGCGTGGAGTAAAGACGCCGTCAATTACATATGATTTCATTGCTTTTGCGCCTCTAAAGCGCCTTTCGGATGATTGAAATTGATTGAATTTCGGTCAAAAACTGAATCTCCAATCACAAAATTTTGCCCAATTTTCTGCGCGTTTTTTACAGGTTTTCTACAGCCACATTATAACATTTAACTTGCAAGTTAGAAGTTATATAGAAATTCGGCAAGAATCGTCACGCGGCAGAGTCTACTATTTCAAGTAAGTTTTGGCACGAATCTGGCCGCCAACTGGACATTCTTCTGCGTACGAGAAAACTTCAAACCAAGAAAAATTTTCCAGCGTGAATGATTCGAATTTTTCATTCGACACCGCAAAAGATTCTTGCGTTTTTCGGCCCAGTCTTTAAGCGAATTTTTTTCTTACCACACGGAAAACATTTTTACGACGGCGAAAGTACTAAATTGAGGATGAGCTTTCTGAAACTTCTTGATTCGATCGCATATCCAGAAGGCCCGCAGATCGAAACAGGCTGGCGAAAAATGAGAGAACAGCAAGCAGGAGAACAGGAAGAATTCAGGCAATTACATCCAGCAAATTAGGTAATACGCTGCTCACGTGTCGCAAATTATCATGCAAATGTAATCGAGTTCACGTTTTCACAACACGGTAACATCGCACTATTCATCGGCGTTTCCAAAAACATTTGAAAAATAGAAATGTCGCATCGCATATATTTTTGATGCCAACTTTATTTGCGTCCGTCAAAGCGCATTAAGCAAGTCTAGCCGCCAAGCCGGTACTTGACATAAACACGCCAACTTCACACTGTGTTATACATTGAGAAGCTGGTATCAAATTCGGTTACGCACAACTCTTCCTTACTAGAATCTCAAACGTGAATCTATCCCAATCACTAATTAAGTACTGGCAATCTCACAGCTACTCGCCGTCCGCGCAACACGACAAAGCGCCCGTGCTGAAGGTTAGACTTCACTCGACAGAAAATATAGATCATGACCACAACGCACGAGATGGGCATGATAAAGGTGTTTGTGATTGCGGCAGGTCACCAAAACAGTTTCAACAAATCAGATCATCGCTGACAGATAGCACCACAGGTAGAGTCAATCTGGACTGGATCCCCGGCGATCTTTTGTACGACTAACCGTCACTGAATATAACGCATTGACCGTTCTCGACGCGCCCTTACTTATCGCCGGTTATTCCTGCTTTTGAGTCGAGTGATCCATGGCAACGCCCCTACGCTTTTAAATGCAACGAGACTCTCCTGTGTAGGGGCGGCTTACAAGCCGCCCGCAAAACGCCGGCGCTCCCAGGAGGAGACTTCACTATGACTGTTACTCTTCGAAAATCGGGCGCGTTGCACGCGCCCCAAGCTCCGCCGAGCGGGATGCCAAGAAGCGCTCTGGCAGTGCATACCAGTTACCGCTGGTAAGACCAGGCCAACCAAGAGCGTGTAAACATTCGCGCGGCATGAAGAGTTCACGAATGTTGATTACAGGCGACTTAAGTCCCGCAACTAAATCCGGTCAGCACTAGCACGGTCTGGCCACCGCCTCGTACTCCTTGCCGGATAAGGATTTTGAGATAAACCAAAGTTGACAAGAGAAAAAAGCTCTCAAAAGCTGTGAGAGGTGTGTTTATTAGCATTCGATCTTTTTAGGCTTATGAGGTCAAGAATACAAGTAGTGCTTCTTTGTAGAATCTCCGAGCACTTCTGCTTCATTCCCGACTTAGAACTTAACCCCTTAAGTCCATCTGACTTTCTATCTAGGTAGTTCATTTTCTTGTCTGCGCTCGTGCGCGACAAGAGATTTGGAGCGCTTATTTCCACACCAGCTGTGAGCTTAGGAAAAACCTTCAACCTTGGTTGTTTTTCTTGACTCTCATAGAGATCTGAGATTTGCGTTGCTCCCGTCTTTTTAGCGGAGCAGCGTCGTCTCGGTTGCCTACTGGTGCTGAGGTGAGCTGTCAACTTCGTTTCTACTTCCCGTCGCCTCTTACCAGGGATTACTAAAATGACAAGCCCAAATGCAGCAGACTTGGTTCTGCATACCAGCGAAATGGGCGAGCTGAATGTGGTCTTCGGAAGCGGAGGGAGCAAAGCGGTTCTGGCTGGTGCCGGAGCCATCGTTGCCCTTCAACTTGCCGGGTTCAAAAACTTTGCCACCATCGGAGGTGCTTCTGGCGGGTCGATACCCGCAGCACTTCTGGCCAGCGGAGCAGACGCTACGCAGATTCTGTCGCACGCGTTGCAGACAGACTTCTCCAGCCTGCTTACGCCAAAGACCGGCAAGCTCGGACAAATTCTCGCACTCCTCATGAAGTATCGCTACGAGCAGACCCGTCCAGAAGACGGCGCCTTCTCGAGTGAGAAACTGGGGACTTTCGTCAGCAGCGTCGCCAAGACGTGGCCTGACAAATACTGGACAGTCGCCAGCGCAGAGCGCGGTTTTGTGGTGTTCACCAAGAATGGTGCGCATCACATGGGTCTCGGCACCCACCCGCTCCACGTCGCTACTGAGCCGGTTCCCGTGGGAATGGCCGTCAGAGCTTCCTGCGCCATTCCCGGCGTCATCGACGCCGTCGCCTTCCGGGGCGAGCCGCTCTGGGACGGTGCTTTCACCGAATACGGTGAGTGCCCCGTCGACCTGCCGCCGAAGTATTTCGGCGTCAAGAAATCGGACATCTTCGCAATCGACATCAGCGAGGAGATCATCAAGAAAAATCGTTGGCTGCGCATACTCTTCCACATCTTCTGTGGCGGAAAGTGTGTGTCCATCGATGCCGTCCATCCTGAAGAGAAGGACGGACTGATGCTCGCCGCTCCGTCGATTCGTGGATTCCACGCCATGGAGTTCAAGCTCAACCTTGACCAGAAGTGGCACGCCGTCGTCGAAGGGTTCATCTCCACGGTGGACGCTCTCGAGCGCGGCAATCGCATTCCAGCTGAAAACCGGGATGCTCTGCTCCGGCTGCGCAACCAGCTTTCCTCGATCGACCTCAAGACAATCAAGAAGCGTTGCTTTGCCAGACACGTCGAGGGCATCTTCCTCAAGGAAGCCCCTCATATCCTCCCTTAAGACCTGAAATGTGGAA
>JAYRNY010000207.1:0-6527 GCA_041911975.1 bacterium
ACCGCGACAAGGTTGAAGAGCAAGCGAAGACTCAGGCCCGCTATCTGGAAGGCGAAATTCAGGCGGAAATCAACCGCATGCTGCGCGCCCGCACCCTTACGTTTGCCAGATAACCTGGCAGCGCCCCTGCGAACACAGTCGAACGAGCGAAGGTCGCCGAAGAGGCGTCCGGAGCGAGTGGCGGTGGCGCGCGGAGGGCGAGCGAAGCGAAGCCCGGAGCGCCTATAAGAGGTTCGCGCTCCGAATGGTCTGTCGACCAAAAGGAGCGCGTTCCTTGTAGGGGGGTTATGGGTTTGTGGGATTGAATCAATAAACCTTGGGTTTCACTATCGGGCTTGCGCCCGTTCTGAGGGCTCCTCATCGGGCTAAGCCGAACGCAGCGCTTGCACTTCCTCCAGCATGCGATAGAGAGTCTTGTAGGCTCTTTGCTGGACGTAGGGGTTCTCATCCGTCGCTAGAATGCGCAGGATGGCGACCGGTACATGGTAGCTTTCCGCCAGACGCACTCTCACGTCGGCGTTCTCGTCGCGAGCGAGCTTCCATGCTGTTTTGATCGAGATGTTCATGTTTTCCGCGACCGCGGCACGTACTTGCCCGTCGTCGTGGTTTGCCAGTTTTGCCAGCGTAGTCGTGTGAGTGCGCGGGTTTTCGGCAATGCGCTCCAGCAGTCTTGTAGAGCTATCGTTGGAAAGATGCTCCAAAACTGGAGGCGGGGTGTTCGGATTTATGGCCAGTAGCCATCTAATGCGCGCAGCTTCTGCTTCTACGCTCTTCTTAGACTCCGACTTTTCCACCGTACGCTTAGTAGCTTGGAAATCAACTTCATTACACAGCAGCACTTTTAACGCCTCCCTGATTTGGGTTTCCGGGTAGTCCCACCGGAAACGATAAGCGAAGGATAGGTCATACTCTCCACCGTCCCTCGCACGGCTGCCACCTTCTGGCATTAATGGGTTTCCGAAAAATGAATCAATCCTGTTCGTGTTCATGTGATTGAATACGTCCGGTTGCCCACCACCGTATATATAAATTATTACCGAGGGTTAAGCATCGCCGGGATAAGCCTATATATATCTTTGTATAGGGTCCGGTATGGGTTTATAAGTTCTGGGTATAGGCGTGCAAAAAACGGGGACGCCAGCCCCCGTTTTCTTTGCGCATATTTCCCCTACCAGTAAACTTGCGGGCCGGCTATACCGACCATATAAAAATCCCTATATCGCTCTTGCGTAGTTGTACAGGTTGGAAAAGAAGCGATTGACCTGGGTCATCGGGCTTTGCCCTGTCTCTTCAACCAGCTGCATCAAGCGTTTGCGGGTTTCTGAGGCACGAAATTGCTTCCAGGACTCTGTCTCTGCAGCTACCGAGCGGTTGGCCTCGATACGCTCGATGGTTTTTCCTGCCCGACAAGCGACGTACGGGTTATCGTCTTCGCTCAGGGCTCTCAGTATGGGCTCGGGCATGCGGTGGTTTTCAGCTAAACCAAAGCGCACGTCTGCATCCTCATCGTTGACCAGTTGCCACAAGGTTTCCAGATTCGTGTTGCTGTTTTCTGCCGCTGCCAAACGCACTTGGGCAGACGGATTTTTCGCCAGCTTTTTCAACAAAGATGGCGGGCAATTGCCGTTGCCGGCGATAAGC
Source organism: bacterium (assembly GCA_041911975.1). GTDB lineage: Bacteria > Cyanobacteriota > Vampirovibrionia > Obscuribacterales > Obscuribacteraceae > QKMZ01. The sequence goes on from JAYRNY010000207.1 coordinate 1,642, forward strand.
TCGAGAATCATCGGACAAGCCGTTCTCGAGAGTGCTTCAAGCACGTCCGGAGTCGTCTTTGCACTGGTCGCAATGATGCGATCGCTGACAATTTCGTCCTTATGTTGGATCGGAACGAACCTCTGCGAAGCGCATCCTGTCGAAGGGATAAAAGTCGCTGTACACTCCATGCCGAAAGTATTCATCACAATAGCTCTCCTCTTCCTGTTAGAAGCGGGGTTGGGGGTTGCCCCTGGGTATTTGCCTGACTGCCGTAGACGGTTGTATACGACCATGGTCGAAATTGGACAGGCAAACTGAAAAATGTTTTGCGGTATACCGCGTTAGGCGGAAATCGACTGCGGTCGCCTTATATGTAGTGTTAACCCGAATGGGTGATCGTCTCAATCAGCCAAATATGCGGGTTTTCGCCAGGTCGAATAGGCGGGCGAATTGAGCGCCAATCCCGCAATTGCTTGATGGGCAAAAAGAGCCAGGTTTCTCGCTGGCGATCCTATATATGGTATCGAAGAGGTAAGGTTGGCGAAATTGCTGGGTTTTCCCCTTATATCAATATGTGGATCGCTATATACGTACACACGCTGCTGGGCCTAGGATAGTAGTGTGGGCATTGGTTGGTGTGGGTTTTTGTAATTGAGGTTCATTTCAATGGAGCATCTTAATGGAAGGGCTCGTGGCAAGGAGCCTGCCACTTCGAATACTCTAGGCAATGAAGAGATGAGGACAAAGTTTGCGATGGCGGTGAATCCGAATACACCGGCCAAAGTGCTTGCCGATCTTGCTGAAACGGCTCCCGATCGCATTTTGGAGAGAATAGCGGAAAATCCTCGTGCTTCCGCCGAGACTCTTTCCAAATTAGCTACGCATGGTTGTACTGCTGTTAGAGTAGCTGTTGCTGAAAATACCAATACTGTCTTAGACGTACTTTTGACTCTGGTTCAAGATGATAGCGTCGATGTTCGCTACAGCATCGCTGAGAACCACAGTATGCCTTTCGGCATCCTAGAAAGTCTGGTTGATGACGAGAATCCTTACGTCTCGATGCGCGCGCGCAAGACGCTTTCCCGGCTGGTGGAAAACAATGTCAAACGCGGTCGATTCAAAATCGGGATGGACGTGTTCATCGAGCAAAAATATCAGAACGGCTAGGGTTCGGAATCTCTGAATTACCGAAGTTAGGGCGCATTGTCTGCGCCTGGAAGTTTTGGGCGAAAACCACTGCCGGCGCGATGCCATGCATTTGCCCTGTTGCCAAGCGGGCAACGCACGGCGTCGCCGCTACAGATCTCTGATCCGGCTGTCGGATGTGATCTGCCCGTCGCGCATTTTTACTATGCGGCAGGCTCGGTTTGCCACTTCGCCGTCGTGAGTGACGAGAATGACGGTGATTCCTTGCTCGACAAGACCGTCGAACAGCTCGAGAATTTCGGTTGCAGTATGACTGTCGAGCGCACCGGTCGGTTCGTCGGCAAGAAGAATTCTCGGTTTGTTGACTATGGCACGGGCAATAGAGACCCGCTGCTGCTGCCCGCCCGACAGCTGAGTGGGACGGTGATACATTCTTTGATCGAGTCCAACCTGCTGAAGGGCGAATTGCGCGCGCATTGTTCTTTGCTCTTTATCCACACCTGCGTAAACCAGGGGCAGCATCACGTTTTCAATCGCCGTCATGGAAGCCAGCAAATTGAACTGTTGAAAAACAAAACCAATCGTCGAATTGCGAATTTCGGCCAGTTCGTCGTCGCTCAGGTCTAGAACATCTTTGTGATTGAGAAAATATCGCCCTTCCGTGGGTCTGTCCAGGCAGCCGATCAAATTCATCAGAGTTGATTTGCCCGAGCCGGACGTTCCCATTATTGCTACATAGTCGCCGTCTTCGATCGACAGAGTGAGCTGTCTTAGCGCATAAAGCGGCTCTTCGCCCATCTCGTAGACGCGGCTTATATCTTGCAGTTCGACAACATTGCCTGCCATCTACTCGGTCCTCAACGCAATGATAGGATCGAGCAGCGCTGCTTTGCGGGCTGGATAGATGCCGAAGAAAAGCCCGATGCCGAAGGAAACTGCGAAAGCCAGAATGATGGAAAACGGCGTGACGATGCAAGTCCAATTGGCAAAACGCCCAATCCAGTCAGAGCCAAGCATGCCCAGGGCGATGCCCAGCAAGCCGCCGGCTACCGAAAGAATGACCGCCTCCAGAACGAACTGCCAGAGTATGTCGCCGAACTTTGCGCCGATCGCTTTTCTGATTCCTATCTCGCGGGTGCGCTCAGTGACGGATACAAGCATGATGTTCATGATGCCGATCCCGCCGACGAGCAGCGATATGCCGGCCGTAGCTCCAAGCAAAAGCGAAAACACGCCTGTAATTGATTGTGCCGTTTGCATGATATCCATCTGCGTTCTTATCTGGAAATCGTCCTGGTCAGGTGATTTTATGCCGTGGCGAAGGCGCAAAAGATTGGTGACTTGAAACTGGGCTTGCAAATCTTCTTTGTCCTTTGCGCGAGCAAGCACCATTTTTACTGCTTGCCCTGTCACGGTGTTTAGCCCAAACAAAGTGCTGTAGCCGGTTGTGAGCGGTATGAAAATCTGGTCGTCCATGTCCGTCATTTGATTGGCGCCTTTCTTTTCCATGACGCCGATTACCTGGAACAGTTCGCCGCGCACGAGGACTTGCTTGCCGATTGGCGATTCATCAGGGAAAAGGTCTTCTCTGACCGTATCACCGATGGCGCAGACGCGAGTAGCGTCTTTCATATCGTCGGCATTAAAAAAACGCCCGCGCGCCGGATGGAAATTGCGTACCTGCGGATATGAAGGCTCCGTGCCGAGTACCGTGGTTGATGTATTGTATTCACCGTGCTGAACTTGAAAGTTGCTTTGATATTGCGCGGCGACTTCATCGACCGACGGGCACGTTTCCTTGATCGCTTTTGCATCCTCCCATGTCAAAGTGGGCGCCGTTCCTTGACCTTGCGAAATGCTGGCGTTGCTGGCGGCGCCTGGTCGTACATATATAAGGTTGACGCCCAGCGATTGAACTTGTTTTTCCGCTTCCTTCTTTGCTCCCTCGCCAATGCCCATCAGCGTAATGACTGATGCAATGCCGATGACTATGCCCAGGACTGTCAGGCTGCTGCGCAGCTTGTTGCTCAAGATGCCCTGCCAGGCGATTTTGATTAGCTCTTTAAAGCCCATGCCGAGCCCGTCCCCAGAACTCCACGATCTTCATCGATTCTCATCGATTCTCATCGATCCTCGTCGCGTCAGCGTCCAAATCCGCGCGGTATCATGCCGCCTCCGGCGCCGTGTCCGCCACCGCTTCTGCCCATGCCGCCGGGACCTCCTCCAAATCCGCCGCCACGTCCAAGATAACCTTCTTTTTCCAGATGCTCCTTGCTGAGTCCCTTAAACACATAGTCGCCTTCTTTCAAGCCAGCCAAAACGACGATGTCTCTGTCTACCGACTCTCCAGTCTTGATCTTCTTGAACTCGGGGTTTCCATCTTTGTCCGGAATGTAGACGCCGGTCTCACCACGGCGAGACACTACACAAACCGCCGGTATCATTAGTGCGTCCGCTTGCTGACCGACCATGAATCCGGCGCTGACATTCATGCCGGAGAGCAGCTTATTGTCAGGATCGTCGATGATCTTCGCGTGTACTTCGAAGGTGGTGACGTTCATCGTCACTATGGCCGCCGGCGCAATTTGAGTGACAACGCCGTGAAATACTTTGTCCGGATAAGAAGTGGCTGTGATTTCGACGTCCTGCCCTATGCGGATCTTCGGCACATTCGCTTCGGAAACCTGTGCCACCATCTCCAGTGTGCCCGCCAGAGCGACGATGGAACTGGAGGTTGCTGAAGTTGTCGCTGCCGATGTCGTCGGTGTGACGATCGCCCCGGTATCAGCATATTTCTGCGTAATGATGCCGTCGAACGGCGCCTTGATGCGCGTGTCGTTGCGCAGGCTTTCCAGATACTTGAGATTGCCCTTTGACTGCTCGGAATTGTGGTAGGCAGCGGCTACATCCTCAGTGCGGAAGCCAGCCTGCATCAACTTATATTGTTGTTCGAGCGCTTCGCTGTCCGCCTCGCTTTGTGCCTTGGCGACACGCGCCTGGCCGAGTTCACGTTCCGCTGCTTCTAGCTGGGCTCTTGTCACTTGCGCGGCAGTCTCAGCATCGATGCTGGTCTGCTCCGATATTGCTCCGCTTTTGGCCAGGAACGCCTGGGCCTTGGCGTATTGCTCGTTGCGCTTGAGCTGAGCTTTCAGCGCTTCCATTTGAGCCGACAGTCTGCTTATGTTTTGCTCGGCATTGCGCACGCCTTCCCGGGCTCGCTGCTGTTGGAAGCGTGCTTGCAGCACTTCCTGCGGGCGATTTCCATGCTTCAATTTTTCGCTGTTATCGACCGAAGACATCCAGGCTCCGCGCGCAGCTTCAATCTGACCGACCAGATTGCTGTCGTCCATGAGCGCTATGACCTGGCCTTTTTTGACCCGGTCACCCTGATTTACGTAAAGCTCTTTCAAAAGCCCAGTTTGTTTGGGGCTGATCTTCACTTCCCGGACAGGTTTTATCAAACCGGTGGCAATTACCTTCAATGTCGCCGTGCCGCGTTTGACCAGAGTGGCGTCCTTTTTCCAGTCTTTGTTGACTTTGCTGCCCTGGGTCATGAAATAGGTGCCGGACGCTGCTGCGACGACGAGAACGGATGCGATTATCCAAATGCGCTTCTTGCCGCGTTTTCTCTTGGTGCCTTCCGGTCTCGTACCGGTGGCGAAATTAGCGGCGCTATTCGATAGATTTGCTTCGCGGCTGGCTTCGCGTGCTGCTTCTTTGGGATTCAAGAGCTGTTGCAACCAATTCATAGATGTAAA
>JAYRNY010000208.1:0-5259 GCA_041911975.1 bacterium
CGTGGACTTCTTCTTTTGTAGAGATATTGACACTGCGCCTTATAGTCATGAGTTGAGGTCGATGCTCGTTTTTCTAAACAGTACTTATGCGATTCATGCTATGCGTAGCCATCCTTTGCATAACTTACTGCTGATGGGCGGCATGTGTGGATTTTCGGTGCGGAAGTTATGGGAAATTGCGAATCTTCCTGCTACATTCGAGGATTATTTACTCCACTCAGAAGGATATGGTGAATCAACGTGGACTTACGGCTGTGACCAGGCCCTTCTGCATAATTTCTTCGTTACAGGCGAGCGCTCTTTCTTGCGAACACAAATTCTCGATCATAGACTGCCGAACAAAATTGGAGAAGCTCCAGTGCTCTTTTCCGATTGTGCGACACTTGAACAATCGGTATATGATCGGGAGTCGCTGATTGGTGCAGATCAAGATACTCTGGCGTTTTGGGATGACCTTCTCAATTGCGCCGGGCAGGTAATTAGTGTCCAAAATATACATACGCAAAGTGTAATCTCGGCTGATTCGGTGATTGCTCGTGAGCTCAGACGAGTGTTTATGTTGTGGCCGAACATCAAGCGGCATTACGAATCTGTTCTTGAAATGGCGAACTAGTGATATGGAATGGTTTCATGGTGCTCGCAGCAAATGCGATAGGCGTCGAGCCTAAATCTGCAGGATGCATGCTTTCCGCCCGGTGTCGGCGAGCCGCCTAGGCTTCCAGAATTTATTCCGTGGCGAGTTCGTCGCCGACTTTCAAATTGCCGGATTGGTTCACTATGTAGTTCTGCCCGAACAGCACGCCATGCTCGGAACCACGGTATGTAGCTAGAGTTTTCAATGGTTCTACTCCGCGTTCTGTCGTCTTTTGATCTGTGGTCGTAATTACGCAGCGAGCGCATGATTTAGCAGACGAGATCACAACTCCGGACGATGAAGTAAGTGTTTTGAATTCGTCCTCTTCAAATGGAGCGCAACCTTCAATAACGATATTCGGGCGGAAGCGGTTCATAGGCAGCGGTGTTTCAAGTCTGTCGTTCAGATCTTGAAGCGATGCTGTGGAAATGACAAGCAGCGGATATTGATCTTGAAAGCGAACACTGCCGTCAAACTCTTTGCCATTGTCCAAAATCGGACGCTTGAACCCGTCTTTCATTTTTACAAGGCGGCATTTTGTTTCCAGGAACTCACTCAGCCATGCCGCTACATCTTCGCCCTCATCGATTGCATAGCATTCGTCGCGCCACACTGTTACGCGTTTGAAATCCATGTCTTCTGGATGATTGACATGACGCACTTTGACGTCGTTTCGGCCATCTGCACTCAATGTCAAATCGCCGCTATCGCTGACGGCTGTTTTTACCAGAGCCATTTTAGGAATCTCGCGCTGGGTGAGAAACTTTCCGCTCGGCAAAGTGACGAGCCAATTGCGGTCGAAGGATATTCCTTTCTCTTCAATGCTGGCGGATGATAGAGGATTCCCTGCCAGTGATTTCACCGGGTAGCGATTCAGTTCGACCACTCGTACTTTTTTCATGGACACCTCTTTCTGAGAGCGCCGGCGGCTCGGCGGCAATGGTCGACGTCGTGCGTCGACCCCACATTACGTGCGGCATTTATGCCGCCCCTACGGTGACGCGGCTATGGGCTGGCGTCAAACTCGCCTTTGCGAGGTTCTTTAATTCTTTCATCGAGTTCGATTATGTGATCGTCTGATTTCAGTTTCTTATCGAATTCGATCAAATGATCTTCTGACTTTTGCTTCTTACTCGATTCGATTTGTTTTTCGACGGACTTTAGTTTTTTATCGAATTCGCTCCCCTGCTCTGCTGATTCTTGATCCAAATTGCTTTCTTCCGTGGTGTAGACAATCTCGTCTGCTTTGATTCTGTGTCTGCCTACGCGCAGCGTCTTTGCATAACTCAGCTTTTTCGAAAGTTCAAGCGAAGGGGCTTTGAGCATTTCGGCATAGGTAGAACGTTTGCCGTTGCGCTCGGTGATGTTCACATTGATGGCATCCAGAGCAAACTTTCTGAAGATTGGAATGGCGACGAACAAAGTTCCGTAAACAACGAGCGGTAGAAGAAGAGGCGACAGTTCGCTCAATCCTGGTTGCAGGTAGAGCCACCAGGTGCCGATGAAATTGAAGCCCGCCAGGATGTATACCATAATCAAACTTCCGGCTTGCGGGCCTACGAAAGGCCAGCGCAGCTCTTTTAGAAATGGAGCGCTGACATGATTGTCAACTCCGGCGGCGCTAACTTGCATCGACGGGAACGTGTACACGATGCCGCCATCTTCCGTCACCTCCGGCTTGCCATCGAAGCGTACTAATACCGGCAAAACGGCGTCGTCATTAGCTGGATCGGCTCCTGTGTAGGGAGCTAATTGCTCGGCGGTAACAACTCCTCCATTGTCTCGAATTGCATTTGCGATGAGTGTCCATTTCTTTTCTTCGAGATTTGCGTTTGGATTGCCGTCTCCAAAAAGGAATGAGAAGCAATCGAATAGGAAATTGCTCTTGCGCCGCTTCTGTTGCGGGGATCCGGGCGGAGCTGTCGACGAATACAATATCCAGTAGAAAAGGTCACGCAGTATCAGGTAGTCGAAGAAGCCCATATGAAAGCTTCCGCCGCCATAATCATCCCTGTCTCCGTTTCCACCTCTGTTGCCAAAGATTATGATGGCTATGAATACGAACAGCACTGCTAATACAGACAGAATCAGCATGATGCCGAAGGAAATGCGCACGAGAAAATAGGCAATGTCAAATAGTTTCTTGAAAAATACCTGAAAGAATCTGGCGATGCCTTTTGCTAAATATGCGTTCTGAAAACCGGGTGAGAACTTGTAGGCGACATCGCCTGTAGTGGCGACCTCCATGTGACCGCCAGTTTCCGCCGCCACTTTATTGAGTTCTGCCTGGGCAACCAGGACCGGCAAGCCCGTCTTCGCCGCCACATCGGCCGCAGTTACGCGACGGCCGAGCTCATCGACTGCCTTAAGGACAATCTCCTTTTCTTTGGTTTTTACCGCAGGTTGTGCTTGCATTTTTCTTTGCCGCGTTTTGTTACTGCTTCGTTGTTAGGGCTAAAACAGCATCAGTAATAGCAAGTAAAGCACATATCAGCGACTCTCCGGCGACTGCGCCTGAGGCTATGGGGATGACGTACAGCTCGGCGGTTTTTTTGTTGATTTTGCTCCAGACAAGGGCAATTATCGCGCCGATGAAAAATGAGAAGGCATTGGCGAATGGCATAATCCAGGCCAGCCCCAATCCCATTGCAGAAGGCATGTAGGGCTTCCACTTCTTGGGCGCGAAATGGTCGATGAGAGCCATTACGATGCCCAGAGTACCGCCGATGAGAAGGGCGTAGCGGGCAGTGACTGGGATGTAGTCGATGCCTTTCGACAGAGCTTCAGCAACAGCTCGCCACATGTTGGAAGAGGGTGGATTGTATTTCTCCAGCACTTCCTTGTTGGGGATCATCAAGAACCAGGCGGGAACGACAGCGATAGTTCCGAAGAAAACGCCGTAAAACTGCGCAATAAACTGCCTGCGCGCGTTTGCTCCCAGGAGATAGCCGCTCTTCAAATCGGTAAGAAGGTCAGAGGAGCTGGAGGCAATATTGGAGGTGACGCTTGCCGCCATCAGGTTGGTCGTGATGTTGGAAGGAGCAAGCAAGGCGTATGTGAGCTGGGTCAATTTGCCCATCGGTCCGATCGGGGTGATATCCGTTTCGCCGGTGGAGCGGGCTGCCACAAGCGCCAGGAAGCCGCTGACGACGACCGATGTCAGACCGAGCAACGGGTTAATCGAAAAGGCTATATATTCCAAAATCACCATGGCGATGGTCAGAGGAATGGCGCCTATAAGGAGCCACTTAATCGGCACTTCAATCGACGCGATGCGCTTCTCTTCCGCTGCATCCGTCGGTGCGGCGCCGGTCTTAACGCTGCCGAAGGATCTGGCGATGGTTTTCCACTGAAGCGCAAAGGCAGTCAGACCGGATGTGACCATCAGTCCTGTTCCGCCCCAGAGCGCCCAACCTTTGATCAGTTTTGAAGCCTCGGGGATTTCGTGAATGTTTACTACCCAAGGACCAAAGACAAAATAGAGGAGCACCGAGCCAAACATCATCGTTGCGCAAACGCGCATGCCGACAATCATTCCCGCTCCAATCAAAAGCACGCTGGGCTCGAATCCGAAAAGCGGCATCTTTGACAAATCGACTCCCTGGATCTTTGCCGAAAAAGGAACCAGGTCCGGAAGTTTCGGGTAATTGATGTTGAAGTGCTTTTGCCACTCGTACTCGCCTTTGACGAGACCGACAAGCAGCCCTGTAAAAAGTGCGGTGACTAGAAAGCGCGCTTGAAGGATTGCTTCCTTGCTCTGACCGTAGAGACTCTTGAGTGTTTCAGCCGCAGCGATGCCGCTAGGGAATGCCAGCCTTTCTTCGTTGATCATCTGGCGCTTCATGGGCACAGCGAGGAAAACACCGAGCAGGGCGGTTACAAGAGTCCAGGGCAAGAGAATTTGCCACGGCACATGATTGCCGGTGATTAGAAGATATGCACCGAATGCGGTGCCGATAGTGGCGCCGGTGGAATAACCGGCGGCCGATGCAGTCGACTGCATGCAGTTGTTTTCCAAAATCGACATCGGTGTGAGTTTGGGCAACGCCACTCGAACAGCGTTCCAAATTACATACGAAAGAACGCAGGCAGTGATCGCGACGCCGAATGCCCAGCCTACTTTGATTGATGTGTACAGGTTGGAGATGGACATCAGGGAGCCGAGCAAGCCACCCATGATTACGGCACGGACCGTAAGCTGGGGAACGGAGTCGCCTTTATAGACATTCTTCAACCAGTAGTCCTGCGAGTAGTTGCCTACCGCTTCATCGACCGATTCGCCGCCTTCAACATGATGCGGCTCATCTGCATGTTCGCCTTCCGCCATGGCCGAAGTCTGCTCCGGGACTTCTCTATTAATCGGATTTTCTTCCGGAATGTCGCCTATCTTTTCCGCATCCGCCACTGGGCAGTCTCCTTGAGTTGTAGAAGCGTTTCTAAATCTGGTCTCTTACTTCCTGCTGGGACGGCTGACTGACGAGCGAGTGTCAGATTCGATGCGAACCCGCACTGTAAAGCGCTAGGCTGTCGGCCTGATCATGCAGAAGCTGTCGTTCTCCAATCCCCGTACAGCAGCTGCCTGAGCCACTCGGGATATGGCCATCAAAAACGCGCCCGTGCGCAAA
>JAYRNY010000209.1:0-7509 GCA_041911975.1 bacterium
AGTAAAGTCCAACATTCCTTTCTCTTTTATCAAAGTCTGCAAGGTTTTTCCCTGCACCAGATCCATAACGAGAAAAGGATGTCCATTTTCGAGCACACCAAAATCGTGTACTTTCACCAGATTGGCGTGCTTAAGTGAGAACGCCGCTTTTGCTTCTGTTTGAAAACGCCGCGACGAGCTGACATCACCAAGTCTCTGCGCATCAAGAGTTTTCAATGCAAGCTCAACATTCAAGAGCTTATGCCGCACCCTATAAACTGCCCCCATTCCTCCCTTGCCGAGAAGCGAAAGAATTTCATACTTGCCATCGAGAACTTGTCCGACCTCAAATGGATTGGAATCATCAGTGTCTTGCAAATGTGTATTGCTCATCGTAGGCTCAGAGTCCACACGATCACCTGCGCTTGAAGTACATAGTCAGGTCCTTAGGTGCTGACGAAGTTTGGCGGCACCAATTCTTCGATATTGCTTTCACTTGAGCAGGGGAAATTCCGCCGCTTCTGAATCTCAATTCCCGCACATTATTCAGCTCGCTTGCCGCAGTTACCACTGGAGCAGGGACCTTTTCATCGTAGAGAGTAAGGACCTCAAGACGCTTGCAAGAGCCAAGTGCTGCAATTGTCTCTGGCAAGGTATTTCCACCAACAACTGACAGCATCGTCAGCGTTTTGGAATTGAAAATCTCCTTGAGTATGCCGTTGGAGTCGCAATTTTCCAAAGCAAGGTATTCAAGTCTCGTCAAGACCTTTCTTCCCTGCCACGCATGCGCCGGGCACTTTAAGGTGTTGAGCGTAAGATTGGTCAGCGGCATCTTGTCGATGTCGTCAATCATTGCCGCTGTCAGCTCAAGCTCGCAAAGCCCAAGGTGCCACAGGCGTTTCCATTTTGATGCAGCGGACAAAATTTCCGCAAGGCCTTGTTTCTGTACTGTAAGAAGTTTGCCACGTTCATCACCTTGAACAAATTCAAACAATTTATCGAACCCATTAATATCTACATGATTGATCAAGCCTGGATCGATCTTCTCAAAAACAAATGACTCTGAAAAAACATATGGATAGGTATCACCATTTATTGTCATCAGCAGCTCATTTGTCGGAAAGGTCATTGTCCCTTTTGCCGTCTCGACGACTAGCTTTCCATACTCGTAATGCGCCACTTCTGCCAGCGGGGGATCTGGAAAAACTACTTGCCACCGCCCCTGAGCCACAGGATGAGCAGCGATGGGAGGAATCTGAGTGAATGCCCCTTTGGCCTTTGCAGCAAGTCGGAGAAATTCAGATCTCAACCGAGTTTCCTCGCTATGAAGAGTGGGAGCATTGATTAATTCCTTTTTGGCATCAGCGGAATACGGGCGTTGATTGAATACTAATTGTTCGAAAAAGCTGGTCGCCAAACTGGCACTCGTTGCAGTGGCAAGAATCCAAAATCCCAATTGCACATAAGAAACCGTGATGGTATTCGCCTTCTCTGAAGCTGCGGACTGCCTTTTCGCGGAGGCAACAACCTTAACCTCGCTGGAAATACTCTTAGTGCCTCCACAAGCAATGAATATCTCATGTGCTACTTCTCCCAGATCCTCATATCGATCTGCAGGAGACTTCGCCAACATTTTTTTGACAATTCTTTCCAAATCGTCAGAAAATTCAGCTCCCAACGCCGCTTCTTTCAATGATGGCGCTTCGTCATTTACATGCAGCATCATTGTTCGCAAGGCATTACTTCCTACATGAGGCGGAGTCCCGGTCAGCAATTCGAACAGAACGCACCCGACCGAATAAACATCGCTGCGACGATCGATGGAATCTCCCGAGCATTGCTCGGGGCTCATGTAATAGGGGCTACCAAATATTTCTCCAGTTTGAGTGAGAGTCTGCATCTCACCTCGATCGTCATTGACAATCTTAGCGATGCCAAAGTCGAGAATCTTGACACTGCCTTCTTGATGCAGCGGGAGACCATCGACAATCATGATGTTCGCGGGTTTAATATCGCGATGCACAACTTGATGCTGGTGCGCATAAGCCAGTCCAAAACAGATTTGCGGAAAGAAGTCGGCAATATCCGACAAACTGAGCTTTCCCTTCTCTTCGACTATGGACTGGAGCGTTTTGCCGTGGACAAGCTCCATGACTAGAAATGGATGCCCATCAGCGAGTACGCCAAAATCATACACATTTATCAAATTAGGATGCTTGAGAGAAAATGCTGCTTTCGCCTCAGTTAGAAAACGACGAGATGAGGTCGTATCTGCAAGCCGCTCCGTATCCAGGGTTTTCAGTGCCACTTCAGTGTTGAGCAAAAGGTGACGGGCTCGATAAACAGCGCCCATTCCACCTACGCCAAGTAAAGACAGGATTTCATACTTCCCGTCCAGAACCTGGCCAACATTAAATGGGTTGGCGGCCTGGCGCTGCGGCTGCTGAACATTCCTTAGAGTAGGGTCAGAGTCCATTTCTGCTCTCGAGTTGCATAAATCGCCCTAAGTCTTCTGCTTTAAGCATTTTCAGGCAAGTAGGATTTTCGAGACCAGCTCGATTACTTCCCCAATAGTATGTACCACGCCGGGGGACTGCCCCTGTCAGCGATACAAGGCACAGACCAATGATTTTTTTGCCTGAAAAACAACAAGCAAGAAAGTCCGCATCTTGGCAGCCCATAGGCGGAGTGGGAATCTTCCCATCGTCTTGCCACAAAATTGCAATATCCCAAAAATAACGTAGAGGAGCGCAACAACAACCAACGTGCTCAACTATCCGGAAATCGGATGTTCGGCACGATGAAATCCGCCCTGCGTGCCCGTCCCTCCCTCTTGCTCGTTTTTCCAGAGCACGAAACCCGGTAATTCTCACGACCAACAGGACCCCCATCCTGAAACCGGGCTCTATCAAGCAAACTTCCAATAGCACTGCCAACGCCTGGCGGAGCTGCTGCTTGAGGAGGGGAGCCCCACTCCACTCAAAGGAAGGAGATTTAAAAGTCATGAGCGACAGTATAGGATCAATGGGTGATGGTGGTGCATCGTTTGCACCAGCCGCGTCCTTCGCCCCGGCATCATTCGAACCTTGTTTTACATCATCGTATTCCGGTGGTTTCTCCAGTGATTCATTTGTAAGCACTTCATCATTTACTGGAGATTCGAGCAGCGTCAGTTTTGCACCCGTAGCAGGCTATGACGCACCGGCAACTCCGACCGTAGCCGTCGACACGCCTGCCACACCAGCAGTGGTGACACCCGACGTTAAGGTCAACACAGCAGACGTACCTGCAGCATTCAAATCCAATGAATCGGCCAAGTATCAGGTCAACGAAACAATGAAGCCTGTCGATACTGCACGTCCGAAGATCGCCGACGGTGAGTCACCGCAGATCAATGTCCAACCTAAAAATGACTCTCAACCAGCCGACATCGTCATCGGCAAAGACGGCAGCGTCAATATTGCAAAAGGCATCAATGACGGTGACAAGCCTCTCAGCCAATACAACGTGCAGGTGGAAGCAGGCGCAGATCCGAAGGTAACCGAGAAAGTATTGGATGACCTGGGATCGATGATCCATGAGAAATGCGCAAACTGCACACCGCGCATCGACTCAGGAAAAGATGCCAACGGCGGCGACCTCGTGTCAGCCGACTACCGCGACAGATTCCGCGAACGCTACAAACCAGCCGACGAAAATCCGGACGACAAATTGCCGGATGACCCGCAATTGCCCGATGGCGGTGGTGGTGGCGGCGGCGGTGGCGGCGGAGGAGATATGCCGAAGCCGGACGACGAGCTCAACCCGGAAGACGATAAAACCGATCCAGGCAAAGACGGCGACGCCGGTGCATATAAAGATCGTGGATTCCGTGCGCTGAAAGATATGTCCACAGCAATGGGCGACATGCACGCAAATCACTACGCCAACTGGATGATGGCATCCATGTTGCCGCCGGAACTCCTGGCCGAACTCGGCGATCCGCCCTGGACCGGTGAGAAGCTGAAGAAATTGCAAGACTACATGAAGAACCACGGCAAGGAAATCAAAGGAAAGCTCGGCGAGCGCGCAGCCGCACTCGAAAAGCAAGGCGACACCGAAGGTGCCAAAGCCCTTACCGAATTCAGCAATAACATGGAAAGCATCTGCAACGATCCGGCCAAGTTAGAACAGTTCTCGACAGCATTCGCCAACTTCGCCGACAAGGCTGCACATGGTGAAGCCAACACGACAGATGTCCATGCCATGTTCGGTAATGATGCCAAACTCGAAGCGGCGGTCAGAAATTCACAACTGGTCGAAACAGCCAAGAAGTATGACACCAGCCAGGGTGGCGCACCGGATCTGGAAAAGGTGAAGAAAGACAACGGCGACAAGTTGATTGCTGAATTGCAACGCAATCCCACACCGCCGAAAGAAACTGAAATCATCAAGTTCGTCGATCTGATCAACAAGAACGAACCCACAAGACCCAAGGTGCAAATCCAACCGCAACCCAAACAAAAGTAGAGAATCGTAGTGGCGCATTGTATGCGCCCACGACAAAAGTACGCCAAACCACCGATACTGCTCCGAAGACGATTGGGAGTAAGTGCCGAAGAATCTTCGGAAGCAGAGATCGGCGTATACCTGTCCTCACGGAAACCCGGAATCTCACAAACCTGAAACCCAAAGCAACCCAATTCTCACGGCAACCCGGAATCCGAAATCGAAGTATCAACATAAATCCCAATTCAAAGTACATCCAAACCAAGCAGAAACACCACAACATCAACCCCAATTAGCGGCGCAACCGCCCCAAGCCGCACGAGACATGAGCAACAAAACCACAGCCGCGACGCCGTATGAATCCGGCACCGGCGACCAGCAGTCAGAAAAGTACGTTCCACCGGAAAATCAACGTCCCAATTGGAATGTCAATCTCGCCAGCAAAGCGGAAACACCCGTGGTGCCGGAAAGAACTGATGTGCGCGGAGCCGGACGCGAAATTGTCGAACCACCCGTCGAAATGAGGAAGCGCGACGGATCAATCGTGAAGCTCGAAGGCGGTTTCGTCACGGAGGTGCACAAGGGAGACAACTCGCAAAAGATCGAATACCAGAGAGACGCCGCCAACAAGATCAAGCTTGATGCAAACGGCGCACCTCTTGTTGAAAAAATCACCACCGTGATGAACGGTCAAGAATCAGTCATCGACTTGAGTGGAAGCACTAAAGACAATGACTTGGCACAGTTGGCATCGCGCATTCAAGTCGTTCAGAAAGGCGACAACATCGGCAATGTGATGATTGCATCCGATGATGGCAAGCAAGTTTCCACAATGCATTCTGACTTCACCAATACGACGCACGAAATCATCGAGGTTGGTGGAAAGCAAGTCTCGCGTCTACAAAGCGTAATCAAGCCCGATGGTTCGACAACCGAATACAAGTACGGCGACGACACAAAGCCTACACGAACCACTCAAATTATCGAGCGCTACCAGACCGCTATGGGTGGGCAGGTAGTGCAGATTTCCGATCGCATAGGCGACACAGAAAAATTCGTCACGCACACGGAAGGCACCGACAAAACCACCTGGCGCCAGAACGTGCAAATTCAAGACGATGGCAATCTCATGTATCAAGAGCTTGTCACGAATTTCATGGTCGGACCGAGCGAATATTCGAGCGGCGACCTTGCCACCGCCCGCGAGGACTTCATAAAGATCGCCTCCCGGCATGGTGTTTTCAAAGGAAACGAAAACACCATCAAAGACTGGATGAACAAATTCGAAGCGCGGCAAGAGAGATTCCGCGACAAAGGATGGAAAGCAGCATCACACGACGACATCGCCGAGTCTTATCGCAACCTCTGCCGTGTTTTCACCGACGAACCAAAAGGCAACGCCAAGCGCGTCACTCATGGTGAACGCCGGCTGGCTGTCGAAACCGAACTGATGGAATTGGGAAATCCAACCAAGTACATCAACCAGGGACCGGTCGGCACCTGCGCTCTCAACTCGGTCGAAGACACGCTTGCTCAGCGCCGCCCGCAAGATCTGACCCGCTGGCTGCGCGAGGCTTTGACGACTGGATGCGTCACTTCACGAGGCACAACCAAGAGCGGACAAAAGAGAGTCGTCGAACTCGGCGCCAACCAGATCAAGTATCAACCTACTTATCACCGGACTTATTCCAACCAGCTCTTCCAATTCGCCGCCATGGCCACGCTTGGCTATAAGAGCAACGGCAGCAACTTCCCGGGCACCACCAACGATCAGATGGAATATGTGCGTACCATGGCGACCGGGCAAAAAATGGCGATCCACGACACCTGGACGGGCGGTCGCTACAGCAAGGCAGGGTTGATTAAGCAACTTAAGAACGGCTCGGTAGGATATATCATCCCCGGACACGCAATGGCGATTGACGACTACGACCCGAAGACGGACCGCTTCCTCGTCAACAACTGGTGGGGCGGCTCGGGCGACGGCTGGTACAGCGCGCGCCGGTTGATGCTGGGTTAGGACAATCGCGGATCGCCGCCGTACCGATTTAATCTCTCATCTCCGCTAGATAGCCTTTTACTGTCGCCTGGCAGGGTCTCTCACGCGCACGTTCCCCACGAGCCCTTGTCTACCTCGAAAGAGCCATCTTTTCGCTGCCTGATTGAACATAAGCTCCCAATGGGCTAAATTTGGGGAGGTAGTCTCTTCCCGGTTTTAACGTTTTTTGGTCAGATGGCGAAGATCCTCGTAGTAGATGACGATAAACTGCTTGCCGACCTGGTTTCGGACAGCTTGTCAGGCGAATACCACACGTTGGAATGCGCCTACAATGGCGAAGACGCCCGGGAATTGCTGCAGAATTACCATTACGATGTCATCGTCCTTGACTGGGGGCTGCCCGGGGTTACGGGCGTCGAGCTTTGCAAGGAATTCCGCTTCCGGGGCGGGACCACGCCGATTTTGATGCTGACCGGCAAAGACACTATCGACGAGAAAGAAAAGGGACTCGATAGCGGCGCCGACGACTATTTGACGAAGCCTTTTCACTTGAAGGAATTGTCGGCAAGGGTGCGTGCCCTTTTGAGGCGCTCCGGCTCGACAGCTCCAAGCAATGTTTTGGAGGTCGGCAATCTGGTACTCGACCCATCCGCGCACAAACTGACACGCGACGGCAAAGAGATCACGTTGCACCCCAAAGAGTTCGCGCTGCTTGAACACTTGATGCGCCACCCCAATCAAGTTTTTAGCGCGCAAAACCTTCTAGATCGCGTTTGGAAATCAGAATCAAACGTTGGCCCAGAAACAGTACGCACGTGCGTCAAGCGTTTGCGCCAGAAGATAGATGTCGATGGACAACCATCGATGCTGGAAAACATCTATGGCGTCGGATACAAGTTGGTGATCGACTAACTGCCGACAAGAATGCCGCGGGGGGGGGGGGGGGCCCCCCCCCCCCCCCACAAACAAAAATAATGGGCGCGGGGGGGGGGGGGTTTGTAAGATGGGCCGAATGGGGGGGGTAGGTTGTTATATAGCCTAGC
>JAYRNY010000210.1:0-3432 GCA_041911975.1 bacterium
CCTGCTTCATTCCCTTCGGAAAATACTTCAAGCTCAGCTTTTTGCCTTCAGTAGCATATTGCGGATTTTTGCTTGCATAGCGCAGGAAGAATGCTGTCAGGTCTGTATCCGATTGGTACCGGTCCGCAATCTTGCGATAGTCTTCTTCCGCACTCTTCACGTCGCCCATGCGCTCGAAATATCTTGCTTCCGCTTGTATGCCATTGTGTGAATAGACCTCGGAAGCAATCGCTGCCAGCTCTTTTGCTTCCTCCTTCTGTCCATGATCGAATTTGTATTGAATCAGCCAATCAGAACAGTTCGCTACGCGAACAGGGTTCTCATCGATCTTAATTCCAATTTCAAAAAATTTCGCCGCCTGGTCCGGCAAATTATTCACAACGCAGTAGTGACCAAGATTGAAGTACTCTTTCGGGTCTTCTTTTGCGATCTTTTCCGCGATGGGGATGTACTTGTCGGGATGACCTATCTCTCCGTAGGCTATGTACTCCATAGCATGCACATCGAACTCTGCAAGCGGTCCGAATGCTTCCCGATATTGATCGCTGTTTGGCTTTTCACCATACTTCTTTTTCGCCCAGTCAATGCACACGGTCGGTGAATAAGGACTGAGCCTCTTGTACTCTGTCAATTCAGCAAGATCATTTTTGTTGTTCTTCAATTCCTGTCTGTTATAGAAAGCCGTTCCCATCGGCATTGGCGGGTTAAACCATAGCTCTGGCGGAAGCAAGCTAATGTTATGTGCGAGTTTTTCAGCCGTTTTTGTAACCCTTAACCAATTGTGCGACGTCACCAACAATGGATGGTTAACAACCAGTTTCTGGAATTCACCAAGGAATTCGACTTTTTCCGGATCTTCCATTTTGAACCGCGCTCTTATGAGCGGAAATAGATTGAGCCCTCCAAAAGCCTTCTTGGAATTCTCTACGGTCTGATCCGCAAGTTCTTTTACAGCGTACGTATGCGCGTTAAAGTAGTACTCATCGCAAATCGCACTTGCGATATGCCGGCTGTGAAATGCAGCCACATCCGGCCAACTCAATACCATCAGAGGCGAGGCACTGTCATTGTTGGTGAGGCAGCGACCGGATTCCAAATTTAATTGCGGAATCATATTTTGGACATCGCTACGCGCTTCATTCTTGAATGCACGGTAGCTCTTCAAGAACTCTGCGACTTCCACTGGTACCATGCGTGCGTCGACAAAATGTCCACTGGTGACAGAACCGGGTGCAGCAGCAAGAATTCTCATCCACTGAATAGGCAATGCGTGTCGTTTAGTCATGACCTTGTTAAGGGTCTCCTCCGTGCCGCGTGATTGAGCAAAGCGCAATCCCCACTGGTTCTCTTCCAGTTGGGTTGCCTCGGATTCGACGTAGTTGCGATAATTGCCGGTACCACGAATTTTCAATGCACGCAGTATCGACTTTTCGGTGGAGCCGAGCGGCTGTTTCAACATTTCGTCGATCATCGGCACCGCAATGCCATCACGGCAGGACATGCTCTCCAGGGCAATGTTGGCTATCTGTCCTGTGGTGCTCAGCTTGTCGCCGTTTAAGGCGCGAGCAATAGCCAGATGTGCGCTCATTCGATTTAGCGGTGCACGAGTGTCGCTAAACAGTCCGCAAATTTCGAGCATGTTGAACACGCCCTGCAACATTGCAGCTTGCTCGTGCAATGAAGGATCAAGCGGATTCTCAGAAAGCGCCTTGGATATGCGAGTATTTTCCGCAAACAAAGGGTCGAACTCGGCTTTGGCAATATTTGCCAAGAAATCCTCTGGAATAGCCGACGGCTGCGCAGAGGAAAGTTTGAGATTGTCCAAGATCTGTTTCGCTAACGGTTCATAATTGGCGGGCGACCACGCGTAATCCGTCAATGAAAAGCTAAAAGTGGATGGGCTAGTGGCGCCCTTGATCGAGTAAGTATACGAGTACGAATTCTTGTTCAAATCCACAGTCTTCGTGGAAAAAGCTATGTCCTTGGAAGAAAAGCCGTCTTTTGAATACTTCGCAAATCCCAGCATCTCAGTGATGTCATGGCCGATGGTGTCGACGATCCACTCCTGCTCGTTTTGATACTGCCATTCTCTTGGACGCACGGCGGCTTGGTCGGTAAACGCCGTACTCGATACGGGCTGAACATTTTCAGTCTTTGCGCTTTCGGTTGGCTTCGCCGCATCGGCTGGCTTTGGAGCTTCAGCATGTTTTGCAGCATCAGCATTTTCAGCAGCGCCAACGGTTGTCACTGCAAGTCCAATGTTGACGGTGACAGCTACGGCCAGAGCAAAGCGAATTCCTGGGTTTCCAAAAAACTTCGACGAGATGGCGTATTTCATGACAGCTCCGTGACGCTGGCTTTGCCTGCTCTCCAGTGGCAGTGCAGTTAAGTGTTACTTATTGAATACTATACAGATTGCATCGTCAAAGTTCCTTATAAACAGGCTCTCGACAACAATTGTTAGCCTCTGGCAAGTGTGTTTTAATGATCCCATGAAAACGTCTCCCTCCAAAAACTCAGCGCATTCCAAAGATCCTGGACACTCTGAGCACAAAGACGGATTTGTCGAGGTGCGTGGTGCCAGGCAGAACAATCTTCGCGGCATCGATGTCGACATTCCGCGCAATGCGTTTGTCGTTTTCACTGGAGTTTCCGGATCGGGCAAATCATCGATTGCATTCGGAACTATTTTTGCCGAAGCGCAGCGCCGCTATTTTAATTCTATTGCGCCATACGCGCGCCGTTTGATTGCACAATTGCCCGCACCCAAAGTTACCGAAATCAGGGGGCTACCTCCGGCGGTGGCACTACAGCAAAGGCGGGGAGAACCGACGGCGCGTTCGTCGGTCGGCACCATAACCAATTTGTCCAACTCGTTGCGCATGCTGTTTTCCAGAGCGGGAGCTTACCCGAAAGGAGCAGCCAATCGCCTGGACTCCGATGCATTTTCGCCAAACACTCCAACTGGCGCGTGCCCTGATTGCCACGGCATGGGAATACTCCACACCGTCAGTGAAGAGTCACTGGTGCCGGACGATTCGCTCAGTATTCGCGAAGGCGCGGTTGCCGCATGGCCGGGTGCCTGGCAAGGAAAGAATTATCGCGACATCTTAGATGTGCTCGGATATGACGTCGACAAACCATGGAGAGAACTGGCGAAGAAAGATCGCGACTGGATATTGTTCACCGAAGAGAAGCCGGTCGTAACTGTGCATGCTCAAAGAGAAGCGCACAGGATTCAGCGCCCGTATCAGGGAACTTACATGAGCGCAGCTGTCTATGTGCGCCACACATTTGGTACCACACAGAGCGCCACCTTGCGCAAACGCGTCAGCCGCTACATGGAAAAATCTCACTGTACTGCGTGCAACGGAAAGCGATTGAGAGCGGAAGCACTTGCTGTAAAGTTTGGCGGATATGACATTGCCGAAC
>JAYRNY010000211.1:0-2302 GCA_041911975.1 bacterium
AAGATGCGGAGTACAACGCTATGCATGTTGCCGACTCTGTCTCGCTGCCGCTCGCCACAATCAAACAAAACCATGGTCTTATAGCCAAGGATGGACAGGTCTATTTACTTTGCCAGAGCGGAAGGCGTGCTCATTCAGCGGCACAAGAGCTGGCTCAAATCGGGTACAACGACACAGTTGTGATTAAAGGCGGTCTGAATGCCTGGAAAAAGGGTGGTTTGCCCGTGGAAAAAGGCAAATCCGGCGTCTGGTCCATGGACAGGCAAGTAAGATTTACAGCCGGTTTTTTGGTCCTTTTCGGTATTGCCCTCTCCACTTTCCTGAGCAGCAACTGGCTGCTTCTTTCCGCCGTCGTGGCTCTGGGCATGATTGTAAGCGCTGTTTCGAACACCTGCGCTATGGCCAATTTCCTGGACCTCATGCCGTGGAACAGAAAAGCGTGTGCTAAGGGAAGCGAATTTTGCTCAAACAGTGAAAAGGCAGCATAGAACCGGCCGGCAACTCTCAACCAAAGGAAATCCAAATGATGCCGTCAGATGAAAGACAAGAAAGCTGGCAGAGACTTAGCGAAGATGGCTTCAGAAAACAGCTCAAGGGTCAACTACTGGAAGCCGAACTCTTTTACAGCGCCGCGCTTGCTGCAATTAAGAGAACCAGAAAGACCATGGCGGCAGGCGCTGCAAAACTGTATTTTCGGCTGGGAGATCTCAATAGCGAACGCCAGGACTATGCCAGGGCGGAGACCTATTATCGCCACTCCTTAGCCGAGTATGAGGGGATGGACGGAGACCATGTCATTGACATTTGCATCGTGCTCAAGCGAATCAGCGAAATCTGCCGGCTGCAGAACAAAAATCGCCAGGCAAGCAATCTGGCTGGGCGCAGCCAGAGACTCTTGAAACTGAAAAGAGCAATGCTCGAAAAATCCTTCGATAAGGACCATAGGGAAGAATCCGCATGACCCACAAGGCAGGAGATTGTGCGGCACATGCTCGGCAATCTCCTGCCAAGTCCGTTAAGTATTCCTGGCTGCATCGAGCCCGCTGGAATGTCGTCGACCTGGTCACGATAATTGGTCATGACGCGCGACCAGCGACAATTTACTACGACATCGACATGACCTGGGTAAAGTCGCTGAAAAAAACGTTTCACGACAAAGGGCGTCATTTGACAGTGACCGCCGTCTTGCTCAAAGCAATAGCGATTGCGCAAAGATCGCACCCGGACTCCAGAGCCTTTCAATTCCCCTGGGGCAGAGTAGCAACGTTTGATGAAATTGTGGCAGGCTTCACTGTCGAAAGAGAGGTCGGCGATCAGCCGGCCGTTTTCTTCGGCACTATTGATTCGCCCGATGAAAAGTCGCTCGACAAGATCATGCAAGAACTCAAGGATTACTCCAGCCAATCTATTAATAAGCACCCGCAATTGCACAGGGAAAGTCAGTTTTCCCAGATGCCCTGGCTGCTCAGACAGTCGATTTTTCGCCTGGCTATGTACGTCCCTCGCTTCAGACTGTGGAGTTTTCCCGGCACGTTCGGTCTCAGTTCTCTGGGGAAATACGGCGCGACAGTCGTAACCGGTCCGTGCGTTTGCACATCCACATTCGGTGTCGGCGCGCTCGAGGATAGAGCAGTGGCAACGACGGACGGCATAGTCGTGCGTCCTATGCTGTCTCTTTCTCTTCTGTACGACCAGCGCTGCATGGATGGAGGGCAGGCCGCGCGCTTCATAAGCGATGTGAAGGAATTGCTTGAAGGAGAATTGCAGGAATATTTATCGCAAGATTTACTTCAGTGAATACAAATAGTCAGTCAAACCTTCTATTTCCCACGCTTCTAGATTTTGCGGAGGCATCAAATTCATGTCCGTACCAAAGGCTTGCGGATGTTTATCGAAATGCTTGTCGGGATCTTTCAAATGTTCTGCGATAAATGATTTCGTCCGTCTGGTGCCGACATTATCAAGACTGAATCCACTGGCGCAACCCTTACCGCCAATGCTATGGCAATCGAAACACTGATATTGATTGTAGAGTTTCTTTCCAAGCGCGATCGATTGCTGCTGCGTCAAGCTTTTGCTGGCCGGTCGAATTCTCTTTTTGATCTTCAAAGTAGATTGACCAGTTTTGGTCTGGCTGTCCGCCTTGCCCTTCTCTTTTCCGCCCGCCGCCAGGCATGATGAAAGAGGGGCAATATCAATCGCAAGAGCAAGTGAAACTATGGCAAGCGCGCTTAGACAAATTCTTTTAGACAATGATGTGAACCTTTTGTCGGGCCGCCGATTTAACACGAGTCATCTCGAC
>JAYRNY010000212.1:0-2707 GCA_041911975.1 bacterium
AGAAAGGGACGATGCCTGGCATCGCCCCTGCAGAGGCTAAATACGCTATATAATTGCGTCGTGACTGATTGGAAAGATAGAAAAGTGACCGTACTGGGCCTGGGCAGAAGCGGAATTGCCGCGGCGCAGTACCTGTCTGCTCGCGGGGCCAAAGTATTGGTCTCCGAAGGCGGCGCAGCCGATGCGGAAAGACAGGCTCAGGCAGCCGAGATCGAAAGTCTGGGATGTAAAGTTGAGCTGGGCGGGCACAGTGACGAAGCTCTCGCGTTTGGCTCTTTCGTTCTCACCTCTCCTGGAATTGCGCCCCACAGTGAAGTGATCCAGAAGGCACGCGCTCTTGGAAAAGAAGTTATTTCGGATGTAGAGCTGGCCTGGCGCGAGACCAAGGCTCCCATAATCGCCATCACAGGAACGAATGGAAAGTCCACTACCTGTGCGCTTTTGAGTTTCATTCTCGAAAAAACCGGCAGAGTTGCTCCGGCTTGCGGCAACATAGGGGTTCCCGTCCTCAGCCAGTTGGATAGAAAACCTGACTATCTGGTGGTCGAAGTTTCCTCCTATCAGCTGGAATACACCACTAATTTCGCGCCCAAAGTGGCTATTTGGCTCAACTTCACTCCCGATCACGTGGATTGGCACCAGGGGCTGGAAAATTACAAGCGCGCCAAGCAAAAGATATTCGCCAATCAACAGCACAGTGACTATGCCGTGCTCAGTATGGACGATCCTTTGGTCAGCACGCAGATCACTCGCTCTGAGATTTTTCCTTTCAGCTCCGAGATGAATCTCGACAATATGGTGCAGGCCGCTTATGTCACCAACGACTTTCTTGCCTACCGCATCAGAGCACGCAATCGCATCGTTTGTGGCGTAAACGAGCTGCAAATATTAGGTCGGCACAATGTTGAGAATGCCCTTGCGGCTATCTCCGCCTGCGCGGTTCTGGATGTACAGCCCCAGGAAATTGAGACTTACATTAAGCAGTTCAAGGGTTTGGAGCATCGCCTGGAATTTGTGGCGACAATCGACAATGTCCCTTATTACAACGATTCTAAGGCGACCAATCCTGAATCAGCTATAAAGGCCATCGAGTCCTTCCCTGGCAAGAAAATCGTGCTTATTGCTGGCGGAAGGGATAAAGCAACTTCACTTGATGAATTTGTTGATGCTGTTAGAAAGCATGTCGCTGCTGTTATCCTCTTAGGTGAAGCCAAGGAGAGATTTGAGAAAGCGTTAAGGGAAGGAGGATTTAACGACGTTCATGTGGTCGCGAGCCTGGAAGAGGCAATCGACCTGGGTGGGAAGTTGAAGCTGGGACCGGTTGTTCTCTCTCCGGCATGCGCCAGTTTCGATATGTTCAAGGATTTTGAGAATAGAGGCCGTGTCTTCAAAGATATTGTCCGCGCAAGACTCGACAAGATGGCGCCGTCAGTCCAAGGCTAGTGGCCGCAATCTGAAAGTGGCTCCTCCTCCTCCGTCCGAACCGGAGTTTCGTGGGCTGCCCGACAAGGCTCTGATTACGCTTGTCTGCTCCCTGTGTGGTTTCGGGCTTATGGCTGTCTTCAGCGCATCGGCTCCGGAAGCGCTCTCCAGCTATCAGGATGCAACTTACTATTTGCGCCGTCAGGCAATCTGCTGCGTGATCGGGCTTTTCGCCATGTTCACCATCAGTCGTTACGACTACAGGCGCCTGAAAAAATGGGCATGGCCTGTGGCTTTCGGCTCGTTTGGACTATTGGCTTTGACGCTTGTACCCGGTCTCTCCGTGA
The DNA here is from genome assembly GCA_041911975.1 of bacterium. GTDB lineage: Bacteria > Cyanobacteriota > Vampirovibrionia > Obscuribacterales > Obscuribacteraceae > QKMZ01. The sequence goes on from JAYRNY010000212.1 coordinate 1,770, forward strand.
CGACAATGGGCTCGACGCGCTGGTTGGCGGTTGGTCCGCTGCAATTCCAGCCTTCCGAGATGTGCAAAATCGCCAGTATTTTGCTGATCGCCTCGGGACTCTCCAAGCATTTCTGGTGGCACAGACAAGTATTGGTGCGAATCGCGCTCATTCTGGCTATGGCAACAATTGTTGTGAAACAGCCTGACCTCGGAACAGCAATGATGATTTCCGGTGGTCTTGTCGCTTTGCTTTTCGCCGGCGGCTTGAATCCGCTTTTGATTGTTCTGGCTGGTGGTGGCGCTTTCGGATATATGTGGCATCATGTGCAAAAGACGCCCTATCAAATGGCGCGTATCAAGAGCTGGCTCAACCCATACCTCTATCCGCAAGGTGAAGGTTGGAACTCTATTCAAGCGCAGTATGCCATCGGCTCCGGCGGACTTTTGGGAGTCGGTTTTGGCCGCTCCATGCAAAAGCTTTTCTATCTGCCGGTGCAGCACGCCGACTTCATTTTCGCCGTCATTGCTGAAGAGTTCGGCTTCATTGGTTGCAGCGTCCTGATTTCACTCTATGTTCTCTTTGGATATTTCGGCTTCAGAACAGCGCTTCGTTCGCGAACATTATTCGGTCGTTTTCTTGCTATCGGCATCACCAGCTCGATTACGCTTCAGGCCATGGTCAACATCATGGTAACCACGGGCATCGTTCCTGTTACCGGAATCACTTTGCCATTCGTCAGCTACGGCGGCACTTCGCTGGTAATTACCCTGTCCATGGTCGGTGTTCTTCTTTCCGTCTCGCGCGACAGTGGAAAAATGTCCGACGATGAAGATGATGATGAAGTCGAAATAAAACCGGTGGTGCAGACCGCACGTCCATGAGTGGAGCCGAGCATCGACTAATTCTTACTGGTGGTGGCACCGGCGGCCATGTCTACCCGGCCCTTGCTGTCGCTG
>JAYRNY010000213.1:0-3199 GCA_041911975.1 bacterium
CGGAAGCCGAGCGGGAAAGACGGGCTAAGGTGGTGGCCGCTGAGGGGGAACATCAGGCGGCTGAGAAACTGGCTCAAGCGGCAAAACTTATCGCCGCCCAGCCCGGTGCTATGCAACTCAGGCAATTGCAGACGATGGTGGAAGTGTCAGCTGAGAAAAACAGCACCCTCATCTTCCCTATCCCCATAGAACTCATGGGCGGTCTGGGCAAAAACGCATCCGGCATGGTCGAGAAGGCAATGCACTTCCTGCCCGCCGCCGCTCAGGCATTGAAGACTCCGGGTCAGTCTATTCAAGTGAAAGAAGTGAAAGAAGAGAAGGAAATCGAACGGGCGTAATCCGGCCGCTCCCTCGTTTTGGAAATTGGCCAACAAAAAGGGCGCAGGCAAAGCGCCCCTGCCAACCGCCGAGAAATCTATCCTTTACCCCACTTTACTTGGGGCCGCTTCTGCTGCAAAATCTAGTGAGCCATTTTTTGACTGATTGCAACGTGAGGTCGACTGGTCCGGCAAACAATAAGTGTGCAGGCATTTTGCTGCCGGCATAAGTTTCCGAATCATCGGCCTAATCATAATTTCGGAGCCTGAAGGCGAATCTCCTATAAGGGAGTTCTTTCTTGCAGTCTGTTTCTATCAGGTATTCAACATCGGTAAGCAGAGCCCTCGTCCGCGTGCTCAAAGTCAGCGCCATTATCTGGTGCGTCATACCGGTGGTTTGGATCTTCGCCTGCCTTGGTCCGCTTTTCTGCGAGTTCGTCAAAGCCATGCCGACCGACCACGCGCTGTGGTCGATACAACAGGCGATTCTCACTTTTTTCTTACAAGTAGTAGCGCCTCTGGCGACTATCCTTGCCGGCTGCCTGCTGCTTTTGATCTTTCTGGACGATCGAATTATCGTCTCGCGTCAGGGGCTGGTTCTGCCTCTTTCCCTTTGCGTGCAATTCTACTGCCATCGCAATCGGCTGTGGAGCGAACTGAAAAAATCCGTGCTCATCAAAAGAGATGGACGCAACGTCTGTTTGAAACTCAATTTTGCAGACGGAAAATTTGTCGTCTTCGAGGCCGATGAGATGTCCGAAGACGACCTCAACAGACTCCTGATTGCATCGCGAACTCTTGCTCCCACAGATGAGCGCGCCCAGGAAGATCTGGGCAATCCGGAAAATGCCGCGCGGATTCCGTTGGATATTTCCACATTCACTTCCCTGTGGGAGTCTGAGTTGACTCTTCGATATCGAGCCACCACTTACGTGCCTTTACTGCCGGGGCGCATTTTGAATGCCGGGATATTTATCGAAAAGGCCCTCTCCTATGGGGGATCGGCTGCTATATATCTGGCACGCAGACAAAACGGCTCGCCTATTGTTTTGAAAGAATTTGTCGTCTCGGATAGTTTGAACGACGAAGCGCGCAGAAAAGCTCTGGCAATGTTCAAAAATGAAGCATCGGTGTTGGCAAAACTCGACCATCCGGACATCGCAAAGATCTACGATCACTTTGTTGAAGACGGGCGCCATTACATGACCTTGCAGTACATTCAAGGCGAGGACTTGAGACGGCTTGTGGCGCGCCGCGGGCCGATATCCGAGCGGCGAGTCGCCCAGTGGATGCGCCAGATGCTGCTTGTTCTCAATTACCTGGGAAAACAATCACCGCCGATAGTGCATCGTGATTTGACTCCGGAAAATATCGTCATGCGTCCGAAAGGCAATCTTGCGCTCATAGATTTCGGCGCCGCCAACGAATTCATTGGCACGGCGACCGGCACAGTAGTAGGCAAGCAAGGCTACATCTCGCCGGAGCAATTCCGTGGTAAGGCCGAACCGAAGAGCGACGTTTATTCTCTCGGTTGCACAGTACATTTTTTGCTTACCGGGCGAGAACCGGAAGCACTGATGCAATCGTGCCCGCAAAAACTCAACAAACAAATCACCGACAACTTGAATGATCTGATCATGCAACTGACCAGCCAGAACACGGAAGAACGCCCATCAGCAGCAGAAGCACTCAAGACATTGGAAATGGTTGGCTTGTACAGGGAAAGTTAGAACTTGACGCATTACGATCTCGATCCTGTTTATGATCCCCATCCCGTGCCGGAGCGGCACCTCTCGATCACGCTGCAGGAAGGCAGGTCGATGGCCGTGCTCGCGCTTATCTGGCAGCGCCGAGTGATGCCTTACTTGAGCAGCATTCTCATGCGCATGTGCGCCTTTTTGTTCATCTGCTCGTTGCTGTTTTTCGCCATGCACGAAGTAACGAAGCAATCGCCGTCGCTTGCTACACACGGGCCGCTGGCCGGGCTCGTGCTCCTCATTACCGGCGCGTTTATGAACATGCTTTTGCTTACGAAGCTGGTTACCTTTTGGTTTAGCGGTCCGCAATCAATATTCCTTTGTCTGGGCATCGGCATATTGTTTCTCACCGCCGCCAAAATTTTCAGACTGAGATTCATAAAAAGCGGACAAACGACCGCGCGAGTCGATCACAAAGCGATATTCGTGACGAGAAACTGGCTCAATCTCTTCCTTTTCGAGACGACAATCAAATGGTACGAACTGGCATTGGTGTCGATAAGATCAATCAGTGTGGATGGAAAATTCGAAGAGTTGCTTTCATTCACAACCAACAATGGAAAGAAAATCGAGTTGGACGCTGGTTGTTTGAATGATGCCCGCCTGAGGTCCAACTTGATCGCACTTATAAGAAGATATGCACCGAATGCGCTTTCCTGTGAGCTGGAAGAAAGAAATTTCCTGCTCGAGTCGTCGAGCTACACCGACATCTGGATGGACACGTTGCACCAGCGGCATATCCGCAAACGCGATGGCGAATTGGACAGCGGAGCGGCTCTTTCGAACGAGCGATTTCTGGTTGTGAAAAAACTCGGCTCTGGCGGTCAGGGGACAGCTTATCTGGCCACTGTCCAATATCTCTGCGACAGAGTTTTAAATGAGGGAGAAAACAGCGACGTGGAGATGGTCGTCCTCAAAGAATTCATCTTGCCGGGCTTCGAAAATCCCGCCCTACTTAGCGAAATTGTTGCCCGCATTCAGCATGAAGCGCTGCTTTTGAAATCACTCAATCATCGCCAGATTGTGCGAGTGATCGATGCCTTTATCGAGGACCTCAGGGGATATCTGGTTATCGAGCATGTGAACGGAACATCGCTCAGGGACTTCGTCGCGAAGAGCGGTCCG
>JAYRNY010000214.1:0-2427 GCA_041911975.1 bacterium
CTCGGATTTTCGCTGAGCCATGACGCGCTTCCTTTTCCGATGCTGATCCTATTTTACGTCAAAGCGCGCACCCGAGAGACCACGCAAGAGCCTCCCCATCGAACCCCATAGTCAATGCCAAGTCTCAGCAGCTGCGGCATGGCGGGCTCGCACAGCGCAGAATGGCTCATTTGGCCCTATGCAATTGTGATAAATGGCTCCCGAGGCTGGATTCGAACCAGCGACCAAGTGATTAACAGTCACCTGCGCTACCACTGCGCTACTCGGGAATAGCAAGCACAAACCTACGCACAAACAAACACCGACTCGAAGTCAGTTTGAGTATTTTATCATGCGTTTCTGACTTCCGGCACCTCTGTAAACAGGCCCGTAAACCAGCCGGGCAAAATGCTGCTTATGTCCGCTGCATTATGGTTTCCAGCATTGAAAACAGATTTGCGGTTGTAAGTTAGAGACTGATTCTCATTCTCGATTTGCCTGCCATAAAAGGCTAAGCAGGTTTTCCCCTCATAACTTCCATCCAATGCTCGTTTTGACGCGCGGCGGTATACTGTGTGGCATACCCGTATCCGTAATTCACAAGCCAGCGGAATCTGCGCATACGTGACGCAGTCGAGAGGACAAAACCATGGGCCTTTTTGGAACGCAGAAAGTCAATAAAGGACTAACTGAAGATGCAGTCGGCATGGTCGACAACTATTTCAGCCGTCGCGGGCTGGATTTGGGCAAACATCAATTGAAAGGCTCAGAGGGCTATGGCTGGTGGCTGACCGAAGGTTCGGCCAAAATTTATGTCTTCATCCAGGACAGTCCAAACGGCGCCGTTTTGCGCATCACCAGCCCACTTGTTCACCTGCCCGAACAGGGCCGTGAGGCAATGTACAAAAAGATGCTGGATTTGAACGCTAATTTGAGCAGCTGTGCCCTGGCCACACATGACAATATTGTTCTGGTGGTGGCGCAAAGACCGACGCTTGGTTTGGTTCAAGAAGAGCTGGATGAGCTGGTATGGAACGTCGCTTATGTGGCCGATTTGCTGGACAACAAGTTGTCCGACGAATTCCACTGCCGTATGTACTCGGAAGAGCCGTCGCCCTCTAAATCCTAGGCGCACGCGTTTTTAAAGATTCAAGGACTCCCACAAATTGGCAACAGTAAGCGGTAAGCCCGTGTCCGGACAACCATCAGTCAGCCAAGAAGACATTGATTATGTCAAAAAGATTGTGCGGCAAGCAGGCGCTACTGCAATTGCCATGCGCGAAGGCGTGGACATAAGAGAAAAGTCCGGACCGTCCGACAAGGTGACGGCAGCGGACTGTGCCATTTCCAAACAACTTGTAAGACAGTTGAGCACGCGCTTTCCCAATGATGAAATAGTCTCGGAAGAAGACGAGCATCACTGCCCGGAAGGTAATAAAAATAGAGTCTGGCTTGTCGATCCGATTGACGGAACAGACAATTACATTTGCAACGACGGTCAATATTCAGTGATGATCGGCTTGCTGATTGAAGGCAGTCCGGTTTTCGGCTGGGTTTATGCGCCGGTTTGGAAAACGCTGTACTTTGGCGGACCGGGATTTGGTGCGCACTTTGAGAAAGATGATTCTGAGAGCGAACGTTTTTCTGAACTTGAGAATTTGGAAATCGAATCGACCGCGCGCGTGATCATGGGCGGGCGAGATCGAAAGAGCCACCCATGGGTGAGCGAACTGCCGCAAGTACAAGTCGTAAAAATGGGCAGCATCGGTCTCAAAGTGGCCAAGGTATTAGAAGGATATGCGGACCTGTATGTACATCTGGCAGGCCGGTTGAAAACCTGGGATACGGCCGGTCCGATTGCTATTGCCCTGGGTGGCAATCTGGAAGTCGGTCCCATTCAGGGAGATGAGATTGTCTTTCCGAAAGATAGCGTGCGCCTGGAGTCATCCGTCATCATCGGGCGCCCCGGCTGTTTGAGCTGGTCTCGCACTTACATAGCCAAACCGCCACAATAGAAAGTTTTTCAATGACGCTCATTACTACTTCGGATGCACTGGCAAAACTCTGTGAAGAGATAGATCAGTGCGGGCGCTTTGCTATCGATCTGGAATTCATTCCCGAGCGCACTTACAGGCCGGTTCTCTGTCTAGTCCAAGTGGCTACCGACAAAGGCGTGCATTTGATAGATCCTCTCGTGCAGCAGGACCTCATGCCTTTATGGCAGCGTTTTCATGACGAGAGTATTCGAGTAATCATCCACGCCGCCAGCCAGGATCTGGACCTTATATATGATCAGTTTCAGACGCTGCCGGGAAACATCTTCGATACACAGGTGGCATCAGGATTTGCCGGACTCGGATACCAGATCGGTTACGGACGTCTGGTTGCACAACTGCTCAATGTTTCACTTTCAAAAACTGAGAGTTTCACAGATTGGTTGACTCGACC
>JAYRNY010000215.1:0-3682 GCA_041911975.1 bacterium
CAGGACCCGCAAGTGGAGTGGGTGAGGGGCTGGGCATGTAAGCTCCTTTGTTTATCACTCTTGTGTCAGGATAGTGGGCAGTTGAGTTGGGAATTTCTGATTCATGACTATTTTGTACAGTGAATGTTCGCTGCTGATGCCTGAGTAGTGAAAGAGAAGATAGTGTAGAAAGCTGTCTATGTTCTTTTCGCTGGGTGCTCCGCATATGGGAATCCACATAATTTCCTGGTTGTAGAGCTTGTCTCCCACATAACCCTCATAGGCAATCAGCAGCTTGCCGGGCCATGCCTGCGCGCCTGAGTTTTCGAAAAATCTTGCTATCCGGCTGCGCGCTATAAGTTTGCTCAGAGGCAATTTCTTCTCAAAGCGGCTTGGAATCTCGAAGAAAAGTGCTATGGCGTGCGGATCTCTCTTCTTGATCAGTTGCATCAGTCTGCCGAGGTGAGCCGTCGCTACACCTTTCTCTCTCCAGTTTTTATGCGTGAAAAGAGTTTCCAGTCGCCACATGTGACCGCCGATCCTATGGCTTCTTGATGCGCAGATAGGCTGACGCCTAAAGCTCGTGGTATGTCTGTCCTTGGGGATATATACCGAACAAGCCGCTTCGCAGCTTAACTCCTGCGCTTCGTCATCTTCTCTGTTGCGCTTTTCGGGTACGCAAAGGTTCTTGCATGTGAACTGAGTCACGTTTGACATGTCAACCTCCATTGTCCATGCGGGGATCGATATTCGGTAGTCATCAATTCGCTTTTGCGAACCGTTGGCGATAAAGAAAGGTTGAAAGTGCTTGTTTGGTGAGATTTGTGGCTTACGACTCCGGTATTGGCAATGAGTTATAGGTGTGATTTCAACATAGTCTGGACGGTTTCCGTTTGAAAGCCTGCATCTCGAAATTAATGAGCGGAGCCGAATATTTCGTGCAAGGCATATTTCGCCGCTTTCGCTGGACTCCTCGAAATGGATTTGCTGGTATCCAGTTGTCTGCAGTTAGCGCGTGTGCCGGATTTCTTTCAGTCGGCGCGCAAAATCTTCCACAACCGGCAGGATCGAGCTCTCTTCGAGCATGGCGAACGATGTGAGGAATTCATGGCTGGGCGGGTTTTGCCAGTAATATGCATCCGTGCTTGCCAGAGGGAATCTCGCTAGGTCTGCGCATTCGACAATGTGCGATTGGCTCAGCCTCTGGTCGAAGCGAATCACAAGAGTCATCGCACCCGTGATCTTCATGGGCTCGGCCAATCCCTTGAGCTGGCTGGTGATAGCTGAAATCATGATGTGGCGGCGCTTTTGATACAGTGATTGGGCTTTGCGAACCTGTCGCTCGAGAATGCCTTCATTGAGAATTTTCGTCAGACCTATTTGTTCTTGAACCGACAGACAGGAGCTTACACCGCTGTACATCTCTTGCGCTCGAAAAAATGCTTCGATCAGCCTTTCGGGCAGCACGATAATTCCCGCGTCCGATAGCGGAAAGAGAGTTTTGTAGAAGCTGGAGATATAGATGACGCGATCGCCCTGGTCGAGCGAATACAAAGATGGCAAGTTTGAAGAACCGTAGAAGAATTCGTTTTCGTAGTCGTCTTCAAAAATGAGGGCACCTGTTCTGTTCGCCCATTTGAGCAAAGCGTGGCGGCGAGGCAATGAGAGCGTGCCGCCGTAAGGATCTTGATGAGACGGCGTTACAAAAACAGCTTTGACAGCCCTGTTTTGGTCGATGAGGCGCTCTACTTGCATTCCGTCTTTGTCCACGGGAATCGGCATAAGTTCTGCGCCCAGCATCTGAAAACACCGCCGCGCATATGGATATCCGGGGTCTTCTATGGCGACAACATCGCCAGGATCAATCGTCAATTGGGCTGCAAAACGCGTTGGAGTGGTAGAGTCGACATAGGCTATTACACGCTTGTAGTCGCATTGAATTGCCCTTTGGCGTTTCAGATATGATGCAATAGCCGTTCTCAGTTCTGGCTGTCCAAAAGGTTCCAGGTCGTTTGTTTGGCTTTTGCTTTCGCTCTGGCGTGCATAGCTGTTGACGATCTGTTTCCACTGGGCAACGGGTAATGTCTCAACCGCTGGTGCTCCATGGTTGAGTTGTGCAAAAGCGCTGCAGCTCAACGCCGTCGGCGGTATCGTTAATAGGCGCTTGGCGAACGCCGACAATTCCAGTGGTGCTGACTCGCTTGCCGGAATGTCCGGAGGTTTGGTCATCGTTGTCCGTACCAGTGTGCCGATACCACGGGTGGTGGTAAGAAATCCCTGCCCAATCAATTTGTCATAGCTGCGGACCACTGTCTTTCTGGATATTTGCAAATAGTCAGCTAATTGCCTCGTGGAAGGCATCAGCTGTCCTGGCATGAGAGCCAGCGACTCGATTGCTTGAGCCAGTTGATCGGCAATTTGCTCGTAAATCGGCAGGGGCGAAGCATCGTCAAGGCGCAGTGTGACGGCGAAATTGGCAGGTGGAGATGTTGATGCTGAACAGCTGGTCTCTCTTTTTCGCGGCATTAAAGTAAGCTCTTGGGGAATTTGCTTTTCTTCTTTTATTTGTGCAATGAAAATTTGTCTTGGTCTTGGAATATCGTTGCCCTGATCAGGTAATCATACTACTTGCCGAACGGACAGGAGACCAGGCTCACCGTTCGTTGAGGGCCACCACGAAGCTGGCCAGTCGAAATTGTTAGCGTATTGAAAAGAGAGTCGGAATTTAAGGGCTGCAGCACTTGTGAAATTTGCTTGTCTTTCACTACGCTGCAGGTCTATCCGTTCATCGCTGAGAAGGTCGCAGAAGCCATCACAATCTCTGTTACTTCCTATGTCTTCATGAGGCTTCTGCCGCATGTGGTATCACTTCTCTCGAGGCGCGGCATCCCTGAAAAGGAGTCGAGATAATGCTGCACTTGCTGCTTATCACTCTGCTTGCAATCTTTGTGTCGGCAGGGTACGGAACGGCCTGCGCCGTTCGCACCTTGTTCGCCCATCTTGAGCTGCCACTTATGTCCGAAGCGAAGCTCGTCTGCTTGTTCTATCCGATCATAGCTCTTCTGGCTTTTATGGCGCACCAGTGCAATCAGTCCCTCGACGGTATCGGATTTTCCTTTTATGGATCGCTGGGACTTCATCTTTATTTCTCTTACCTCTTCTTGAGTAGCATGTGGTATCGCCAGGAAAAATACAGGAGATCTTGAGATGGAATTCTTAGGCTCGTTCATGATTTCGGTAGTCATAGTTGCCGGTTTCATAGCCGGTATGCAATTCGAAGCCAGATATCTGCGACCGAGGAATCGTTCGGTGACTCGAGAGGACTGCAATATCTATCTGATTGTTCCAAGTCTTGGGCTGACCTTGCTTAGTCTTTGCTTCATGCTACGCGGATGTGATGCTACTGGATTCGTGATGATAGTGACTGCCGGACTAATGACCGGTATCGCGATAGCACTTTCCTGATCCGCCCGAAAAGCTTACGCAGTATTGGCATTGCCTCTACTGCGTAAGCTTCTCTAATGGAGGCTCTCTGAGATTCGAAACCGCGATGAACATCCAGTTAATTGATAGCTTTGCATGCCAAGATTTCTATGTTCTAGGGGAGTGTTACACTATGGCAGATAGTATAATTGAATTCGACCTGCGTTTCATCATATTGCAGCATGCGGAACTGGGGTTCGAAGTGCGCAGGCTGAAAGAA
>JAYRNY010000216.1:0-3630 GCA_041911975.1 bacterium
TGCCGATGAACTGGATGGTCAAGTGGGCGGGCTCGTTTCCCGTGTTCGTTAAGGAAGCCAAAGGCGCGCATTTCACGGATGTGGACGGCAAGAAGTATTTAGATCTTTGCCTTGGCGATACGGGCGCTATGACCGGACACTCGCCTGATGCAGCGATGGAGGCGCTGGTGGCCCAGGCAAAACGCGGTCTGACTTACATGCTGCCCACCGAAGATCACGTCTGGGTGGCGGAAGACTTGTCGCGCCGATTTGGTCTTCCTTACTGGCAAATGGCGATGACGGCGACAGATGCCAATCGTTTTTCAATTCGCTTGGCGAGAAAGCTAACCGGGCGCTCCAAAATTCTTTGTTTCAACTGGTGCTATCACGGTACTGTCGATGAAACATTCTGCACTTTGAACGATGGCGCAGAAGGTCCTCGCAGAGGCAATCTCGGCCCGCCCGTCGATCCGGCAACGACAACCAGAGTTGTGGAATTCAACGACATACCGGCTTTAGAACGTGCACTGGCGCATGGTGATGTTGCCTGCGTTCTTGCCGAGCCGGCTATGACGAATATCGGCATCATCCTGCCCGACCCCGGCTATCATCAGGCTTTGCGTGATCTGACCAGAAAGTACGGCACCCTTTTGATAATTGATGAAACACATACGATTTGCACCGGCCCTGGTGGCTATACAAAAGCGCACGGATTGGAGCCGGATATTTTGACGATTGGAAAACCAATTGCCAGCGGCGTTCCGGCAGCCGTTTACGGCTTCAGCGAGGAAGTGGCGGAGAAAGTTCGCGTATTGACGAGCACTGAAGAAGCCGACACCGGAGGCATCGGCGGTACGCTGGCCGGAAATGCACTTTCGGTTGCGGCCATGCGCGCCACCCTGGAAAAGGTCTTGACCGAATCTGCATTCAAGCACACAATCCCTTTGGCCGAGCGCTTTGCCGAGGGCGTTGAGGGTGTGATCAAACGGCACAAGCTGCCCTGGATTGTCAAACAATTGGGCTGCCGCGCTGAATACTGGTTTCACCCCACCCCGCCGAAAAACGGTGGTGAAGCTGCGTTTGCTGCCGACGGTGAACTCGATCGCTACATGCATTTGTTTGCCCTTAATCGCGGAATCTTATTAACGCCATTTCACAATATGGCTCTTTTCTCGCCGGCTCACACGGTTGAAGACGTTGATTTACACACCAGAGTTTTCGCTGAAAGTGTCGACGCGTTGCTGAAATAGTGAAGCATTGCTGAAAGTCGCTCAAGGTTGAATGAAAGAAAACTCGCTTGTAGTGCGGTGCCGGCTGCGCAACAGAGCAAACTTTCTTTGGTATTCGCGATTATTAGCCAGAGTTAGAATATGGCTTACATGACCTAGCGCGAACCTGGAATGAGCCTTGTAATGGCTTACTGTGGCTTTGTTTCCAGGTGTAAAGCAGGCTGCTTCACATAGCTTTTTGATGCTCAGAAAACGTCTTTCTTCTTAAGTTGAAAGCATACTTACTGCTTCCTCGTTCTGTTTCAAAAAACCCATCTAGACATAAATTGCTTTCTTTTTGGCTCTTTGCCAGCAGCGTATTTTGCTGCCGGTCGCTGCACGGTCTTGCACTTACCGCTGAAGCGACCATCGCCAATGGCTCGATCATGTCACATCGGGCCCGACTTAACCGGAGAACTGAATGACATCAGCCGACAAAAACAGCCCCCTCTTCCGCGTGCTTGACCTCCTCAAGAGTGCCAGCGAGCACAAGCGCTGGAAAGAACTCGCAGAAGCCGAACGACTCTGCCGCGATGCCATCGACATCGTCAAAGCCGAGCTTGGTGCAGACCATCAGGCTCTCGGTACGGCGCTGCGCGATCTGGGCGACATTCTTACGGAGCAAGACCGCGTGTTCGAAGCGCGCGAGGTTTATACGGAGGCACTCGATGTCCTCGTGAAGAACCTCGGCAACAACGATCCGGAAGTGCTGTGCGCGTTCGCGCATTTGCACGACCTCTATCGCTGATTGCTGCATAACGGCTGATCCGACCTGAACGGTCCGCGCGGAGAGGCTCCGGTCTCTCCCATCGATTGAAGCGGAGAAATCGTTCTCTGCGTGACCCTCGCGGTCAAATTGTAGAAGGGAATATGCAAATGGCTCGATTCTCGAAATCTGCAAATGTTGGTGTGGAAACCAGCATGTTCGACGAATTCATTCGTCAGGGAGCTCAATCCAAGCTGCTCACGCGCGAGGAAGAGCGCCTGCTGTGCGAACGCATCAAAGCCGGCGGAAGGGACGGTGACCGGGCTCGCGATGAGCTCATCAACCGTCACTTGCGACTGGCCATGTCTTGCGCTCGCAAGTTCGCATATACCGGCCTTCCGTACGAGGATCTCGTGCAGGAAGGCAATATCGGCTTGATCAAGGCGGTCGGCAAGTTCGAGGTGGAGCGTGGCTTCCGCTTCGTCACTTACGCCGCCTGGTGGGTGCGCCAGGGCATCTCTCAGTATGTCAAAGACTGCGGCCGCACCATCCGGTTGCCGGCCAACCAGTCGGACAGGCTGAAGCTGCTGAAGCGTGTCATGTCCGAACTCTCCAAGGAGGGCCGCGTGCCTACCGACACGGAGGTCGCGCAGAAGATGCGCACCACCGTCGAGGAGGTGCACGACCTCATGGAGTGGGCGCACGAGCCCGTCTCGATCAATGTCAAGATCGGCGAAGATGGTGATGCGGAATTGGGCGATTTGCTCGCCGACCGCAACGCCGTCAACCCGGTCGAGAAGATGATCGCGGACGATCTCTCCGTGCACATCCAGCGGGCAATCGCCGGCCTGACCGACAAGGAGCAAAAGGTGATCGCCATGCGCTTCGGTCTCGAGGACGGCGAGGTTCACACTCTGGAAGAGGTGAGTCAGCTCTACGGGTGCACGCGCGAATGGATCCGGCAGATCGAGGCGAAAGCTCTCGAGAAGCTGGGCAAGGGCGCTCAGGCTCGCTTGCTGAAGACCTTCCTGTAAGGGCTTCACATCGTGAGAAGTGCGGGGCGATAAAACGCTCCGCACTATCTCACTCTCGATAAAGTCGCATGCAAGTTTTCCTCAGAAAACCCGGAGAAATCCAATGACACTGACAGTCGACCTCGCCTCCATGGGCACCACGTTCCTCTTCCTGATCATCTCCTTCATCGCCGGTCTGGCGGTCGCCATCGCAGGCGCTGTCCTCGGCGGTGCAGGCGAACTCTTGCTCGGCTTCGCCAAAGCGATTGCCGGTGACCGTTCCTATGCGTCGCAGCCCACGCCCAGCGCATTGCCGGTCTTCATCCGCTCAGTCATCTACGTCATCCTCGGCTTCGTCGCTCTCTATCTGGCGGCGACCGGCATGGCGCTCGCCGGCAACCTGCTCGGCATCGTCGTGGCGTTCTGCCTGGGCGTCGCAGTGGTGCGTTTCTTCTCCCGCATCTGACGGGAGTCGCAAGGCAGGAAGACGGATTCTGCAGTGGTTTCAGACTGCTGCGGAATCCTCACTTTCTAGTTTGCGCGTCTTGCGGTGAGGGCGGATGCACGGGTGTTTCCTTTGTGCTTTGTCCGCGCTCTCCTTAAGGTGCGCGTCTTCACAACGCAAATAAATCCGTCACAAGGGAGTAACTCAAATGACGGAAAA
>JAYRNY010000217.1:0-3232 GCA_041911975.1 bacterium
AAGACTGGGTGGTGGAACAATTGGGTATCAGGCTACCCTTGGTGCGATAGTAGTTGCCGGATTGGCATTACTTTTTCTCGGTCTTCTCAAAGCCGGCGAACTGGCTGAGTTCTTCCCAGCAACCATCGTTCACGGCTTGCTTGCTGCTATAGGAATTATCATCATCACCAAGCAAATACCTTTTGTCTTAGGTGTTCCTGCGCCATCCAAAGGGGATGTCTCTATCCTAGTTGAAATTTGATGATCATGGCTCTGGGTACTCGTTTCGCTATTATGATATCACGCAGCTTTAGTATTACAAGTAGTGGCACGAAGTTTTTTGATCTTTAATTGAAGATCTTTTAGTTCTCTGTAACCACGTACACGTCTGAATCGTTTTTCCGCTTCAACAAGCGTCATTACGAGAGTTCTTTCAATGTGGTTGGTTTTCTTGTTCCATTTTTTGACATTCCTTTTGTAACGCCTGGACATGGAGAACATTGATTCGATGCTGTTGGTAGAAGAGAAGATTCGTTTCAGATCACCCTTGAGGCCGAGCTTATGCACTGTCAATGTTTCTTCCATTCCCTCGGCCAGGCTGCCGGCGGCCGGTTCATTCAACTCGACCAGCTCGTCAAAGACAGCCTCCACCGCTTTGCGGGATTCGTTCAATTCGTTCATGCCGTATGCGGCGGCAAGACGTTTGTCAATTCTGGTTTGATGTTCTTTCGGCAGTTTGTCCCATACGTTTCGTCGTTTGTGCACGTGGCAGCGCTGAATAACTGAGTTCTGTCCGAACACTTTCTTTATTGCCTTACTCAGAGCTTTTGCGCCATCGATTACAAACAGATAGTCTCCATCGACCGGCAGCCCTCTCTCGACCAGGTCTTCGAGCAGCTCCAGGCACACTTGCGTTGTTTCCGATGCGCCCTGCCGAATACCCAGAACTTGCTTTTTGCCCCAGACATCAACGCCGAGCGCAACGATGTTGTCTACATCGGCGATTCCAATTCCATCGATCATGATCGCAACGAACTCATGCGCTTCAAATCGCCGGTTGTAGAACTCTTCCAACTGCTTGCCGGTTTGTTTAACGGCGCGACGACTAATGGCGCTGCGGCTTATGCCGTGACCGTCTAGAACCTCATCTACGGTCCCTTCGTAGTCTCGCATTGATACACCGGCGAGAACTTTCGCCATTACGGCTTCGTTCATCGCGTCAGGTTTGGAGAACGCGCTGTAGGTTTGCAGCTCGACCTCTTCGTGCTTGCGACCTGACTTGCGAACTACCCTTGGTTTCTTGATGTTAACTTTCTGACCGTTGACGTATGCAAAGCCCTGCTGCTCACCCCATCGGTTTGCGGTCTTTTCCGGGCTTCTCTCATATCGCGGACCGGCTAAACTCAAGACTTCAGCCTCCATTGCTTGCTGAACTGCAATCATGCCGACTTCAAACATGAAGTCCTGCAATCCCATTTTGATTACCTCCTGAAGGTCAATCTTCTTCAGGCTGAAATCAATTGCCGGTGCTTTCTTGGAGTTCTCTTCATTGACACGAAGGGGTCTTATCTTCGATGATTTCTTCATGGTCGATCCTCTTGAATTGGGTATTTGATTTCGCAACCAAAACCTTATCAGGCTAGTCCTGAAGAGGATCACCAAACTTTTCAACTAAACTCGGGACAAGCCCCATCCAAAGAACCGCTTGAGCTAATCCTTGCCATTCCATCCATGCTTGCCAATTTGAACCCCGAAATTGCCGCCATCGGTTTCATCAGTCTGGCTATCATGATTGTCCATTCATCCGCTTCGAACAAGACAATCAAGAAAATTCCAGCGCCACTTATGGTAATTTTCGTCGCAATTTTGTTGGGCTCTTACTTCGATTTACAGGACAGGCACGTTGATGTGATTGGTGGTCATAAATTTGTAGTCGATTCTGCATTTCTAATCGCATTGCCCAATAATCTGCTCAAGGGCATAACCTATCCAAGCTTCGGGCAAATCTCCAGTTTCGGATTTTGGATTTCAGTCGTGTCAGTAACATTGGTACAGGGCTTAGAGAGTCTTCTTGCCTGCTCGGCTGTCGAAAAACTTGATACTTATCGTCGACACTCAAATCTCAGTCGGGATCTGGCCGCCGTTGGCTTCGGAAGCATGGTCTCTGGCATGATAGGCGGATTACCGCTGATTGCGGAAATTGTTCGCAGTACTGCCAATATTGCCAATGGTGCGCGCACACGCTGGTCAAACTTTTTTCATGGCGTTTTCATGCTCGCCTTCGTTGTTCTGGCGACCAGCCTGATTAATAGGATCCCACTTTCGGCTCTGGCGGCATTGCTCGTCGTAACTGGATATAGGCTGTCCTCACCAAGAGTCTTTCGGCAAACGTATGAAATTGGCAAGGAACAAACCTTTCTTTTTCTAACAACCATAATTGCTACATTAGCCACCGATCTATTAATTGGTGTGTCTATTGGGATTCTCGCCAAATTTATTCTGCACCTGTTTCATGGCGCAGGTATTTCCAACTTGTTCTGTGCAGAGATGACAATCGAAAAGAAAGACGACGGAACCTATTCAATTGCGGTCTCCAATGCGGCAATATTTTCCAACTATCTATCCATTAAATGGCGCTTAAATAAGATTCCACGCGGGTCGCGTGTAGTGATGGACCTTTCCAGTGCAAAGCTTATCGATCACACTGTTATGGAGAAATTGCATCATTATTCTGAAGACTATTCCAAAGGAGGCGGAGAATTCATCGTTTGCGGATTGGAAGAACTCAAATCGGCTTCCAATCATCGTTTTGCTACGCACAGCCGATAATTATGCGTATGCGCATGAAAACGGCCGGGCTGGAGGATGGATAATCCCGGGCTAAATTGGGGCTAAACAGGCAAAAAACACTATGGAGCGGAAACAAGCCTGGATCTTACTTGCTGCCAGGACATTACTTGGTATCTTCCAGTTGGCGGTTCACCTCCACCTGCCTGCGGACGGGTGCCCAGCGCGTTCTGCAGATCCGTCGCTCCCATCATGTTGAACGAACTTGGTTGAGCCGTTAGCGTATCGGCTGTAACTGCTCCGGAGAATGTACCGTCTCCGGAAATCGTCACGTTTGAATTTGGTGCATAGACAATGGCATTGAACTGTTTGCCCGCAGGAATGCTTATGTTGACGGGCTTGGTACCGTTGTACCAGAGTTTCAGATTGGAAGGAGAACCAGAGTTCTGCAGGTATTGTGAGTTCA